>DATJAY010000017.1 GCA_035515795.1 Candidatus Acidiferrales bacterium
ATCCTGAAAACGAACGTCTAAGGCGCCGCCAATCGCGCCCGGCGCCAGAAGTGAAGCTCCTGGACCGCGCGCGATGTCGATGCTAGCGACTCCCGAAGTTGTAAGCGCATCCACTCCATAAAAACTCGTAACTGGTGTGTATAATGGAAGACCATCCATAAGCATCGTGGTCTGATTGGCGCCAAGTCCGTTAAGTTGAATTTGTTTGAAACCGCATGAACTACATCCGGTAAGCACACAAATACCGGGTTCCCCGGTAATGGCCTGAGTGAAATCATCAGCGTTCTTTAGAAATATTATTTGTGGTGAAATTACGGTAGTGGGTTGAATGGCATTGGATAGAGCGCCTATGCGCTCTATGTTTTGCTTTCTGCCTCTCACCACAATGTTTTCATTTATTCGGGATGTCGTATCTGTTCTGGCTGACGACAGTGAATCTGATACTTGGTCATTTTGCTGGGCAAATATCTGTGGGCTTGTCACTGCCAAGAAAAGGCAACAGAGTGCCATAATAAGCGTTTTCATTCTTTCTCCTTTTATGAATACGCAAAATATAATTAAGGACGAATAAACGCTTTTATGCGTTGTATTCTCCTTTATGAATTATGTTTAGCATAATGGCACACCCTTCGCATATATTTAGTGGGGTGCCAATTTTTAGGAATATGTTAAGGAGTTATGCTTGTGGAGGTGCGCGGGTGGAAAAGCTGCGGAGCGGCTCAACAAAATGCTCAACATGATTGCCGATCCGAAGAAAGAAGAAAGTTATCTGAGGATTGAAGATTTGTCTCGCGATCGCTGGACTGGTTGTGGATTGTGCGAACTGGTGGGCAGGGCAGAAAAGATCACTTAAGTTTGAGTCAACCGAGCCAGAGTGGTAATCGAATGGAGAGAAAATGAGTTTGCCCTCCAACGGAATGAAGTCCCTGTGAGCGAGCGGGAAAGTAACGGTTATGAAGGCATACAGAACCAGTATGCTCCGCGCCGCAGCTTTTCGCTTGTCGTACGATACCATGGTTTAAAATCTATCTGTATTCATGTCACAATTCAAGTCGAAAAAGGGAGGGAATTGGTTCCCGGAGAAATTCTTTGATACAAATGAAAGTGTAATTTTAAAGTGAGACCCATTTAACAATGTTCCTCACGTTCGTGTTTGTGTTCTTCTCCCCCTTTGACAAGGGGGAAAAACACAATCGATTCCACAATGATCTTCACTTTACATAAATATCATCGGATTTTGTCTAGTGCCTGTTTCAAATCATCTATTAGATCATCGGAATCTTCGACGCCGACGGAGAGACGTATTAAAGTATCCTCGAGCCCGGATTTGATTCTTACCTCGCGAGGCAGCGATGCGTGCGTCATGGACGCAGGATGCTCTATAAGTGACTCAACCCCGCCAAGACTTTCCGCCAGGGTAAAAATCCTTGTCAGCGTGGTCAACTTTTTCGCAGTATTAATGTTGTCACTCTTCAGTGTGAATGAAACCATTCCGCCGAAATCACGCATCTGCCGTTTCGCGATTTCATGGTTTGGATGGGCTTTGAAGCCCGGGAAGTTTACCTTTTTCACTTTCGGGTGATTCGCGAGAAACTCTGCGATCTTTCTTGCATTCTCGCAATGCCGTTCCATCCTTAAGTGGAGGGTTTTCGTTCCGCGCAATGCCAAGAAGCAATCGAATGGTCCAGGCACGGCTCCGCTTGATTTCTGTATGAAAGATATCTTTTCCGCTATGATGTCGTCGTTTGTAATCGCAGCGCCCAGGATAACGTCGGAATGCCCGCCGATATATTTTGTTGCGCTATGTACCACGATGTCTGCACCTAGTGACAGCGGTTTTTGAAGAAAAGGAGTTGCGAAAGTGTTGTCTACGACAGAAAATGCTTTGACCTTTTTTGCAATCGTCGCGACCTTCTGGATGTCAACGATCCTGAGAAGAGGATTGGTGGGCGTTTCTATCCATACCATTTTCGTATTTGGCTTCAATGCTTTCTTCACATTCTTAGAGTCGCTCATATCAATGAAGTCGAACTTCAATCCGAACTGCTCGAAAACCTTGACGAAAATTCGGTATGTGCCTCCGTAAAGATCGTTTCCCGCAACAACATGATCGCCGGACTTCAGGAGCTTTACAACGGCATCGATGGCTCCCATGCCGGAGGAGAATGCGGCGCAGAATTTCCCGTCCTCGAGGGCGGCGAGATTTTTTTCCAGTGCGGTCCGGGTTGGGTTACCTGCGCGCGAGTAGTCGTAGCCTTTGTGAACTGCCGGCTCAGATTGTACAAACGTGGACGTCTGGTAGATCGGCGTCATGATCGCACCTGTTGCCGTGTCGGCTTCCTGACCTCCATGAATTGCGGTTGTACCGAATCCCCATGAATTTTTCCGTAACTTCATTACTCCTCACATTTCATTCTTCTGTGTCGGTCGAGTTTTCAGTAAGTGCGTATATGAGATCCGACTTTGTAATAATGTCGAGCGAATTGTCTTCATGCTTGACGACCACCGCTGCTGTCTCCTTATCGAGCATCTTGTAGATCTTTTCTATGGAAACTCTCTCCTCAACGACAGGGAATGGCTTGTCCAGGAATTCCTTCACTTTGTGTTCCCGCAAAGCCGGATTAGAGACGAGAATCGACAGCACCTTATTTTCCGTAAGACTTCCGATTATCCTTCCATCTTCAATCACGGGGAGCTGCGAAATGTTGTTCTGTTCCATCAAGTTCGTCGCTTGCACCAGCGTCGCCTCCACGCCTACGCTGATCAACGGCCGCTTTCCTTTTCTCCCGTAGGTGACATCGCTGGCAGTCAGTTTGAACCTGGGTTCCAGGTATTGGTTGTCTTTCATCCAGGTGTCGTTGTACAGTTTAGACAAATATCTTGTACCATGATCCGGGATAATCACGACGATCATGTCTTTTTCGGTAAGCCCGGCGGCAATTTTCAAAGCCACGTGAATTGCAGATCCCGATGATCCGCCGGCAAACACGCCCTCTCTTTTTGCAAGCTGCCTGGCCGTCAAGAACGACTCTTTATCGGAAACCGTTATGACGTCGTCGATGTTCTTGAAGTCCATTATCTTTGGCATGGAATCCTGTCCGATTCCTTCTACTTTGTAGGGATGACTATCGGGAAGCTTTGCCGTCCTGTCCCAGAGGTGTCGATTTCGAAAGTATTCGGCGTAGATGCTTCCTTCAGGGTCAACTCCGATGACTTTGATGTCCGGATTTTTTTCTTTCAGATATTTTGCTGCTCCTACAATTGTTCCGCCGGTTCCGATGCCGCAAATGAAGTGTGTGATCCTGCCTTCAGATTGGTTCCAGATTTCCGGACCGGTTGTCTCATAGTGTGCCTGCGGATTGCTCGGGTTATCATATTGGTTCGGGAAAAACGAATTTGGGATTTCACGGTTCAACCGGTACGCTATGGAATGGTAACTCCGCGGATCATCGGGTTCGACGGCAGTAGGTGTGACGATGACTTCGGCGCCGAAGGCACGGAGCAAATCAATTTTTTCCTGGCTCATCTTGTCCGGCATGGTGAAGATGCACCTGTATCCTTTCATCGATGCCGCCAGCGCCAATCCCATTCCGGTGTTTCCCGAAGTACCCTCGATAATGGTTCCACCGGGTTTCAAGAGTCCGCGGCGCTCTGCGTCTTCGATCATCATCATGCCGATCCGATCTTTGACTGACCCCCCAGGGTTGAGATATTCGAGCTTTGCCAGCAGAATGGGTTTGATTCCCGCGGCGATCCGTGTCAGCCTGAGCATCGGTGTGTTGCCTATGATTTCAACGATTGAGTTGTACCACATTTCTGTACTCTAAGAGGTGATGGAATGTTAAAAGAAATTATGACTTTGAAGCAAAAAGTCCCGGCGTCTTGCTTCCGATCTCTATACGAAACGCTGCACCGGATCGAAGCCGGCGTTCTTTATCGCGCGCGTAATATGATTTAAGCTGAAACCTGAGAAATGCTTTGTGCCCGCCGCGCTCACTACGTTTTCTTCTATCATTAAGCTGCCAAAATCATCGGCGCCAAATCGCAATCCAATCTGTGCAATTTTCAATCCTTGTGTAACCCAGCTCACCTGAATTGAATCGATATTGTCTAACATGAGCCGCGAGATCGCGAGCGTCTTTAAATAATCGAATGCAGAAGATTTTTCGCGAAGGTTATCATGGTTCTCCGCCAGCTCCGTGTTCCTCGGCTGGAAAGTCCAGGGGATGAACGCCGTAAAACCGTTCGTCACGTCCTGCAGCTCGCGTACCACGATCATGTGTTGAAGCCGGTCCTCGTAATTCTCGACGTGGCCGAACATCATGGTTGCAGTCGATTTAAGTCCTAACTTGTGAGCCTCGTACATCACGCCGAGCCATTCATCCGAGGTACATTTCTTGGGTGCAATTTTGTCGCGCACGGTATCCACCAGAATTTCCGCCCCGCCTCCGGGAATCGAATCGAGTCCGGCGGCCACCAGTCGCTTAATAACCTCGCGCGTCTTCAACCCGCTCTGATCCGCTATGAAGACAATTTCTTCGGGAGACAGGGCATGAAGGCAAATGTCATAATTGGATTTTATGAATCGAAATGTATCCTCGTAATAATCCAGACCCAGTTCAGGATTCAAGCCGCCCTGCAAGAGTATTCTCGTCCCGCCGAGGTCCATGGTCTCCTGAATTTTGTTTCCGAGCTCCTCATATGTCAGCCTGTAGCTCTTTTTTTCGTCGCCGACTTTTGCGTAAAACGCACAGAAAGTGCATTCGGTAACGCAGACGTTCGTGTAATTAATGTTCCTATCGATGATATATGTGATAACCGGCTTGGGATGTTTTTTCCATCTGACATTATCGGCCAGCATTCCGATTGTAAGCAGGTCGTTGGAATTGAATAAATCCATTCCCTCTTCAAATGTCAGGCGTTCTCCTTCACGGACCTTCTTAAAAATCTGTTCCAACATGGACCTATTTCCTCATCAAAATGGCGAAAAGCGGTTAAAGAAACAACGACAAGAGAAATGTGAGCACATGAAGACTAACAATACAGATTGGGAAAAAGGTTTCAAAATTTCTTCCGGCCGCGCCAATCCCGGAAGACCTCCCTATTCTAACGGTGTCTTTGGAAGTTCCGCCTCCGACTGTTAAATTTCCACGCAAATAATCGTTGAACAAAGATAAATGAGAGCATTAATACCGGTCGCTGGCGTGGGAACCCGTCTGCGTCCTCATACATACTCGCTGCCAAAAGTCTTATTGAACGTTGGGGGCAAACCGATCGTCGGGCATATCGTCGATAAACTCTGCGATATCGGGATAAAAGAGATATCCGTCGTGGTAGGATACATGGGCGACATGGTGCAGGAGTATCTTACGAAAAATTTCAAGGCGAACTTCAAATTCTTCTTTCAGGAAGAACGGCTCGGACTTGGACATGCAGCGCACGTTGCACTGTCCGGAGATTCCAGCGATGAACCGCTCCTGATTATCCTGGGAGATACTGTTTTTGATGTCGACCTGAAGCCGCTCCTGCAAAGCGAGTATTCGAGCATCGGCGTGAAAAAAGTCGACGATCCGAGACGGTTTGGTGTGGTGGAAACGGCCGACGGATCGGTCAGGAAGCTGATCGAGAAGCCGGACCGGCCGACCTCAAATCTTGCAGTCGTCGGGTTGTATTTTATAAAGTCGCCGCGGAAGCTTACTGATGCGCTCGACGAGGTCATCGGAAAAAATATAAAAACGAAAGGCGAGTACCAGCTTACCGATGCTTTGCAGATCATGCTGGATCGCGGTGAGCGAATAACTTTCTTCGAGATCGATGGATGGTATGATTGCGGGAAGCCTGAGACCTTGCTTGAAACCAACAGACATTTATTAAAGAAGACCAAGCATTTCAAAAGGCGCGATGACGTAGTGATTATTCCGCCTGTTTACATCGCAGACTCGGCTAAGATTGAAAACTCGGTGATCGGTCCTAACGCCACAATAGATCTGGGAGTGACAATAAAAGACTCGCTGATTCGTGATTCCATAATAGGAGCCGGCGCTTCGATACAAAACTCGCTTCTCGAAGGGTCGATTGTCGGGCAGAACGCGCAGCTTAAAGGGAGTTTCAAACGCGTTAATGCCGGCGATTCGACTGAAATTGATTTCCTATAAAAAAATTTTGGAGAAATAAGATAATGTATAGACTATTTACTTCAGAGTCTGTCACCGAAGGACACCCTGACAAAGTTTGTGACCAGATATCCGATGCCGTACTCGATGCGCACTTAGCTATCGAACCGAATTCCAGAGTTGCTTGCGAAACTTACGTCACCACCGGGCTGGTGGTAATCGGCGGAGAAGTGACCACCAGCGAAATGGCCAGATCAAAGATCGATCCTGCGTCGATCGCCCGCAGGGTGATCTGCAAGATCGGCTATAATGACAGCAAACTCAAATTCGATTCGGAGTCGTGCGGAATAATAAATGTAATGCACTCGCAGTCTGCCGACATCAGCAGGGGCGTTGTCACGGGCGGTGCAGGCGATCAGGGAATGATGTTCGGCTATGCTTGTGATCAAACCGAAGAATATATGCCCCTGCCAATCGCGCTGGCTCACAGGTTGACCCGTCGTCTTGCAGAAGTGAGACGAATGCCGAAATCGCCTATGCCATATTTGCGCCCGGATGGAAAAAGTCAGGTGACCGTTGCATACCATGACAACGGGAAAATAACGGTCGAGACGGTTGTCGTCTCGACACAGCATGATCCCGAGCCTGACGGCACGAGTGAAAAAAGATGGCAGGACAAGATCGATGACGACGTCAAGAAGCATATCATCAGGGCGGTAATACCGGAAAAATTCCTGACGAAGGAGACTAAATATTATATCAATCCAACGGGAAGATTCGAGATTGGCGGACCGCATGGTGACACGGGACTTACCGGGAGAAAAATAATCGTGGATACTTACGGCGGGTACGCTCCGCACGGGGGCGGCGCTTTTTCAGGAAAGGATCCGTCAAAGGTTGACAGGAGTGCAGCTTACGCCGCGAGGTATTTGGCAAAGAATATCGTCGGCGCCGGGCTTGCAGGAGAGTGCATGATTCAGTTTGCCTACGCCATCGGAGTTGCCGAGCCGGTTTCCGTTTTGGTCGATACGAAGGGCACGGGGAAAAATATTCCGGATGATGAATTAGCAAAAGTCATTAGGAGAGTCATGGATTTGACCCCGGGTGGAATCACAAAGCATCTCAACTTGCGCCGGCCGATTTTTGAAAAGACTGCAGCCTATGGACATTTCGGAAGAGATGACAAGGATTTCACATGGGAAAAATTGGACCTTGTGAAAGCCCTGCAGAAAGAAGTAAAGTAAGATTTTGAAGAACAAGAAGACATTGGAGAATTTTATCGATGGATGAAGTGAAGGAGCTTTACAGAGTAAAAGATATTAAACTTGCAGATGAAGGCAGGAAAAGAATCGCCTGGGCCGAATCAAGAATGCCCGTCCTGATGGCACTGAAAGAGAAGTACACCGCGGCAAAGCCCTTCAAGGGATATAAGATTGCCGGATGCCTTCATGTCACGAAGGAAACTGCGGTGCTCGTCAAGACATTCGTAGCTTGCGGTGCGCAGGTAAGCTGGAGCGGCTGCAATCCTCTTTCCACCCAGGATTCCGTCGCAGCAGCACTTGCATCGGAAGATATTTCCATTTTTGCGTGGCACGGGATGTCGGTAAAAGAATTTTATTGGGCGATCGACGAAACGATAAAGATGAAACCTAATCTGACACTCGACGATGGCGCGGATTTGATCTTCACTTTGCACAACAAGTATTCGGATCTCGCCGAGACCGTGGTGATCGGAGGAACGGAAGAAACGACAACCGGTGTGCACAGACTGCGTGCCATGGCGGCCGATGGGGCACTGAAGTATCCTGTCGTCGCTGTCAACGATGCCGAGACAAAATGGGATTTTGACAATGTATACGGCACGGGTCAATCGACGCTCGACGGTATCCTGCGAGCAACTAGCATTTTGCTTGCCGGGAAAAATATAGTGGTCGCCGGTTACGGCCATTGCGGGAAAGGCGTTGCAACGCGCGCGAAGGGACTCGGCGCAAATGTGATTGTCACAGAAGTGAAGCCTACCGCTGCACTGAAGGCCACGTTGGAAGGTTTCAGAGTTATGCCGATGGATGAAGCTGCAAAGATCGGAGATATATTTATCACTGCGACCGGCGTTAAAGATGTCGTGGTCGACCGCCATTTCGAAAAGATGAAAGATGGCGCTGTCGTCTGCAACACCGGTCATTACGACTGCGAGCTTAACCTGAATCATCTAAAAGGCATCACTAAGAAGATTCAGGAGATTCGCCCGAACAACGAAGAACACATGACCAAGGATGGAAGAAGAATTTACGTACTGGCCCAGGGCAGACTGGTGAACCTCGCGGCCGCCGAAGGCCATCCGTCAGAAGTCATGGATATGTCTTTTGCGAACCAATTTATGTCCCAGCTCAGGCTTGTCGAGCTTCATAAGAAAGGGAAGAGACTTGAAAATAAGGTCCATGACATCCCGCCGGAACAGGATCAGGAAATTGCATTGGTGAAATTGAAGACAATGGGAATAAAGATCGACAAGCTCACCCCTGAGCAGGTGAAGTATCAAACAGATTACAGTTCAGGAACTTAACGCAAGATTGGCGTGGAAGGTGTCAAGAAGGCTGTTTGGGAAATTACTGAACAGCCTTTTGCATTTATGCAGTGTATGGTAAACTCGCTGCTGCGGTATCCGATGCCGCGGATTATTTGATCTTATGCGGGTAACGAAGATAGATTTCCTGGATCTGCCGGAGCTTGAACCCTACCGGACAATGCGCCGCACTTTAGAACACCGTGCGATAGGAATATTCGTGGCCGAAGGCGAGAAGGTCGTTTGTCGTCTCATCGAGAGTGATCTGGAACTCGTTTCGATTTTGCTAACGCAAGAGTGGCTCGATCAGTATCGGGATATTCTTTCAAGTCGTCTTGCCGAGGAAGGTGTTTTTGTTGCGGAGAAAGTTCAGCTTGAACAAATTGTCGGGTACGGATTACATCAGGGAATCATGGCGATAGGAAGGGTCCCGCGATCATTGAATATTTTTGAGTTTTTAGAAAAATGTCCGAAACCTAGATTGTTTGTTGCTGTCGACGGAATAGCAAACTCTGAAAACATGGGAGTGATTGTCAGGAACTGTGCTGCGTTCGGCGTACAAGCTTTGGTTGTGGGTGAAACTTCCTGTGACCCGTATCTTAGACGCTCGGTCAGAAATTCTATGGGGACGATTTTCAACCTGCCCATTGTCAACGTCGACAGGTTGTCAGAAACAATGAAGAAATTATCTGAAGGGGTTCGCTCGGAACATGAAAAATCTTCAATCCGGATAATTGCGGCCGACCCGAAACATGATTCCAGTGAAATCTCAGGAGTCGATTTGACAGAGGATATTTGTTTGGTTTTCGGCAGCGAAGGTGAAGGAATTTCGGGAGAGGTTTTGGAGAATTGCAGCGTTCGAATGAAGATTCCGATGCACCATGATGTAGACTCCATCAACGTGGGAAGCTCTGTAGGCGTTATTCTTTATGAAGCTGTTCGTCAAAGAGGAAAACCAAAGCCCCGGATCTAGTCCGGCTTAGGATAGCGATATTGAGGCAGACTGCCTCTCGCGTAGTTCAAATATAGTTTAAAATCAATCTATTTCGGGTGTTTTGTTGGCACAACCATTGTGAGTTATAGGTGTGCTTGAAAAGCTTTTAGACTAATCTCAGACAGTTGGAGAAATAAAATGTGTCTTGGTGTGCCTGGAAAAATCACGAAGATCGTCGATAACGAAACCGGATTGAAGATGGGAACGGTGAACTTCGGCGGTGTGTCAAAGGAAGTATGTCTTGCTTATGTGCTCGAAGCAAAAGTCGGCGACTATGTGGTCGTTCATGTCGGATTTGCGATCAGCATCGTGGATGAGATGGAGGCGAAACAGGTTTTTGATTATCTAGATCAAATTGATGAGCTATCCGACCGGATGCCATCGGAAAAAGATCTTGGCGAGCAAGAGCAGGCGCGATAAAATGCACGAACTCTCGATAGCCGGAAATATTTTGGAAATAGTGAATGAAAATACCGATGGAGGTTCTGAGGTTAAAAGTATAAAAGTGAAGATAGGCAGGCTTGCTGGTGTCATACCCGATTCTCTTGAGTTTTGTTTCAGTGCCATCACGAAGGACACGCCTCTTGAAAAAGCAAAACTAGAAATTGAAAACGTTGAAGTAGTTGTACACTGTAATAGTTGTGGAGCTGCTTTTGCAGTTGAGGATTTTTTCTTCCAGTGCCAGAATTGCGGAAGTCCCGATGTGAAAGTTATTTCGGGAAATGAATTGCAGGTCGTCGAAGTCGAAATAAATGATGGAGCTGATAAGCCAACGTGAGCATCATAACCATAGAAAAAAAAGTGCTGCAAAAAAACGACGAAGTGGCACAGCAAAACAGACTGGTATTTGATAAATACGGCATCTATGCAATAAATCTAGTGAGTTCACCTGGCGCGGGCAAAACGAGCTTACTGGAGAAAACGCTGGAGTATCTCAAGGGCAAAATCGGAATTGCCGTGATCGAGGGCGATGTTCAGACCGATCTCGATGCGCGGCGCGTCTCGAAGCTCGGCGTGCCTGTTGTCCAGATCGTGACAAACGGCGGATGTCATCTTGAAGCGAAACTTGTTCAGGATGCCATTGTAAATATTCATATGGAAAACGTAAAACTTCTGGTAATTGAAAATGTGGGCAACCTGGTTTGCCCGGCTGGCTACGACCTTGGCGAAGCAGTGAAAGTGGTTGTTGCGAGTACCCCTGAGGGGGACGACAAGCCGTTAAAGTACCCTGCTATGTTTCGTAATGCTTCGGTTTTGATCATTAACAAAATAGATCTTGTGCCTTATCTCAATTGCGACCTCGTACAACTTAAGAAAAACGCACTTCAGATAAACCCGAACTTGAAAGTATTTGAAACCTCCTGTACCACCAACGCGGGAATCCCTGACTGGTCTGAGTGGCTTTTGAGTAAAGCGATTTGAAAACTCGTCTTCACATGGTTTTACACGGTGCGGTACAGGGTGTCGGCTTTAGACCTTTTGTCTATCGGCTCGCTGCGGAAATGGGACTCAACGGATGGGTGCTCAATTCGTCGCAGGGAGTGTTCATAGAGGTTGAAGGCGAAAAAAATCTTCTTGATCAATTTGTAATCCGACTCGAAAAAGAAAAGCCTCCGCGAGCTTATGTCCAGGGCATTGAGACTTCCTTTCTTGACCCCGTCGGTTACGAGAGCTTTGAAATAAAAGAAAGCAACTCTGACGGTGAGAAAAGTGTGCTGGTACTCCCCGATATTGCAACATGCCCGGATTGTGTGAGAGAAATTTTTGAACCGGGCAACCGCAGGTATCTTTACCCTTTTACAAATTGCACGAACTGTGGGCCAAGATTCAGCATCATAAAATCTCTGCCTTACGACAGACCTAACACGACGATGCAAAAATTTGAGATGTGCGAAGAGTGCAGAGAAGAATATGAGAATCCGGGAAACAGGAGATTTCATGCACAACCGAACGCATGTCCGAAATGCGGACCGCACATCGAACTGTGGGACAGAAACGGCGGAGTTTTAGCAGCGCACCATGATGCACTTCTTCAGGCTTCTGAGGCAATAAAAGTTGGAAAGATAGTTGCACTGAAAGGAATCGGTGGCTTTCAGCTCCTTGTGGATGCACGAAACGACGAAGGAGTGAAACTCCTGCGCGTCAGAAAGCATCGTGAAGAGAAACCATTTGCGCTGATGTATCCTTCATTGGGGCGTCTGAAGCAAGAATGTGAAATCTCGGAAATCGAAGAGAGGCTTCTCCTTTCACCTGAAGCGCCGATCGTATTGTTGAAAAGGATGAAGCAGGAAATGCCGCAGATAGCACCGTCGGTTGCTCCCCGCAATCCGTATCTGGGCGCAATGCTCCCTTACTCTCCGCTCCATCATATCCTGCGGCGGCAACTCGATTTTCCTTTGGTTGCAACGAGCGGAAACATCTCGGATGAGCCGATTTGCACTGATGAATCTGAAGCGATCGAGAAGCTTAAGAACATAGCCGATTTCTTCCTTGTGCATGATCGACCTGTTGAGCGGCACGTCGATGACTCTGTCGTGAGGGTGATGGCCGGTCGCGTCCAGATTGTCCGCCGTGCAAGAGGATACGCGCCGTTCCCGATTGAAAATGAGAATGAATGCCGTAAAGTAGTGCTTGCGGTAGGCGGACATTTGAAAAATACCGTGGCGATGAATTCCGGGAACAACATATTTCTAAGCCAGCACATCGGGGATTTATCCACTCAGGAAGCGTTGCGTGCTTTTGAGAAGGTAACGGGGGATTTCCAGAAACTGTATGAGATTTCTCCGAAACTGATTGCACATGATATGCACCCCGATTACTCGTCGACTCACTTTGCCGAGAAGGCGCGTGGCGAGAAGCTGAGAGTTCAGCATCATTTTGCTCATGTTGCGTCCTGCATGGCTGAGAATAAACTGGAAGGAGATGTTCTGGGCGTCTCCTGGGATGGAACGGGATATGGAGAAGATGGCACGGTCTGGGGCGGTGAATTTCTTTTGACCGATGGGGCGTTCTATGAACGAATCGCGACCTTGAGATCATTTCGGTTGCCGGGCAGCTCGGCTTCAATAAAAGAACCTCGGCGCACTGCTATAGGACTCCTCTATGAGATTTTTGGCGACGAGTTGTTTCTGATGAAAGACCTGGAACCGATCAAGGCATTCGATGAAGGATCACTTGCAATCTTAAGACAAATGCTCGCGAAAAAACTGAACTCGCCGGTTACGACCAGCGCCGGACGGCTCTTTGATTCAGTATCTTCAATAGTCGGCTTGCGCCAGGTTGTCAATTTTGAAGGTCAGGGCGCGATGGAATTGGAATTTGCACTGGACGGAGTCTGTTCCGAAGAAACGTACCATTTTGAACTTGCAGGAAGCAGAAGACAGGACTCGGTGGTTAAGAAATACTACGACCCGGATTTCGTAATTGATTGGGAGCCCATGATAAGGGAAATCATCTTCGATGAGTCGAGGACAATCCCTTTCGGATTAATCTCTGCAAAATTCCACAATACCCTGGTTGAAATGATTGTCGCGGTCGCCGAGCAGGCAGGCAGGGAAAAGGTTGTGCTGAGCGGCGGGTGTTTTCAGAATAAATATTTGACCGAAAGAGCGGTCGCGAGGTTGTCTGAAAAGGGATTCAAGCCGTACTGGCATCAGAGAGTGCCGCCAAATGATGGAGGAATTTCGCTCGGGCAAATATTTGTTGCATTAAATAGGAGCAAGAGACAGGGAACACGGAGTCAGAATCAAGAAATCAGAAGTGAGGAGCTGACGGCTGAAAATTAAATGAAGTATCTTGATGAATACAGGAACGCTGACGCCGCGAAGAAGTACGCTGAAATGATCCATAAAGTCACGAAGCACAAGTGGACCATGATGGAAATTTGCGGCGGTCAGACACATGCGATCGTGAAATTTGGGATAGACCACCTGCTCCCGCAGGAAATCACGCTTGTTCATGGCCCGGGATGTCCAGTTTGTGTCACTCCGCTCGAGATAATCGACAAAGCTATCGCGATTGCGGGAATGCGCGATATTATCTTCACTTCATTTGGTGATATGCTTCGCGTGCCCGGTTCGAAAAAAGATCTGCTGACCGTAAAATCCGAAGGCGGTGATGTCAGGATAGTCTATTCGCCGCTTGACGCTGTGAAGTTAGCCCGACAAAATCCGAGTAAAAAGATTGTTTTCTTTGCCGTCGGGTTTGAAACGACAGCTCCGGCAAATGCCATGGCCGTCCGGGAGGCAAGCAATACGGGAGCAAAGAATTTTTCAATCCTCTCCTCGCATGTCCTTGTTCCTCCGGCCATAGAAGCCATACTGTCATCGTCGTCCAATCTTGTTCAGGCATTTCTTGCAGCGGGTCACGTGTGCACGGTTATGGGATATGAGGATTATTTGCCGATATCGAAACAATATAAAACCCCGATTGTCGTCACAGGATTCGAGCCCGTTGATATTCTACAAGGAATTTACATGGCAGTTAAACAACTTGAAGAGGGAAGAGCTGAGGTTGAGAATCAATATGCCCGCGCGGTTAGGAAGGAAGGAAATATTCCGGCGAAGAAAATGTTGTCCGAAGTCTTTGAGGTGATAGACAGAAAGTGGCGTGGTATCGGGACGATTCCGCGAAGCGGATGGGGGTTGAAACCCGAATTTGCCGACTACGATGCGGAGAAAATATTTGACGTGGATGAAATAGAAACTAAAGAATCGTCGGCCTGTATTGCCGGTCAAATCATGCAAGGACTGAAGAAACCTAATGAATGTCCTGCCTTCGGAGCGGAATGTAAACCGGAGCGTCCGTTGGGTGCACCCATGGTTTCGTCCGAAGGTTCGTGCGCGGCATATTTTCATTATGGAAGGTTTAGAGAGGCGGAAAGGAATTGAGCAGTGACAAACAAACCTCCGATTGATCTGAGCGGCGGCTTTGCCTGCCCCATTCCGAAATCCGAGTACGAGAATATCCTCCTGGCACACGGCAGCGGTGGAAAACTCACGCATCAACTCATCGAGAAAATGTTCCTCCCTCAGTTCAAAAATAAGCTGCTTGAGCCGCTCCATGACGGTGCGGTATTTACAGTCGGGAAACAAAAGTTTGCTTTCACGACCGACTCTTACGTCGTGCATCCAATTTTTTTCCCGGGCGGAAATATCGGTGAGCTTGCAGTGAACGGAACCGTAAACGACCTTGCGATGTGTGGAGCCAACCCGGTTTACCTTTCTGCCGGCTTCATAATCGAAGAAGGATTGCCCGTGGATGATCTTTGGAAAATTGTTCTGTCAATGCAGGAGGCCGTGAAGCGTGCAGGAATTATGCTTGTCACCGGAGATACGAAGGTGGTTGACCGGGGAAAGGGCGACAAGATTTTCATAAATACCTCCGGTATCGGGATTATTGAAAATGGAGTTGAGATTAGCCCGAAGAAGATAAAAGTTGGCGACAAGATAATTGTCAGCGGTGAAATTGCCCTGCACGGCATCGCGATCATGTCGGTGCGTGAAGGGATCGAGTTTGAAACGGAAATCAAAAGCGACACCGCACCGCTGAATAAACTCGTGCAGAAAATGTTAGACGCCGGCAACATCCATGTCCTTCGTGATCCGACTCGCGGCGGTGTTGCAACGACGCTGAATGAGCTTGCTGAACAGTCGAAGCTTGGTATTCTGATAGAGGAAGAAAGCATACCAGTCCCCGATGACGTGCGCGGTGCTTGCGAAATCCTCGGACTAGATCCGTTGTACATTGCAAACGAAGGAAAACTTCTTGCA
>DATJAY010000018.1 GCA_035515795.1 Candidatus Acidiferrales bacterium
CATGCGGACCATCGTACATTTGAAAACCGGGAATGCCAAGCCCGACATCGTCGGCAGTGTTGAAGCCTCCCTGAGCATGAAGCTGAAGTATTTTCTCGTCGAGTGTCATCTTTGCCAGTAACGAATCGACTCTTTCGTTCAGTGTCTGGGCCAATATGTTAGTGGTCCATATAAAGACAGACAGCAATATCAAAACATCGCGGATGAAAAAATTCTTCTGTGTCATTCTCTTTTCTTTCAATATTCGTGTTATTAATAAAGGTTCACAAACAATGCCGACAAAATGACGGAAAAATGGCGGAAATTGGATTTCCTTACTAATTTACAACATTGAGTAACGTCTTTCTTATCGGAATGATAATTACACTTTTATTATCTTGTAAAAAATCAGGAGGTAAAAAAAGGGCCCTGCTCCAACTTCGCTCTAAATTGGGCATCCGGCAATATTCAAATCGGACTAATTCTTGCTTTGTTGGTCGAAAATGCTCACGGACCTTACAGAGCTGATTTTCAGGATTGAGTTAATGACCTCACTCTTGTTGGTGATTTCATTCCCAAATATTTCAAACGCCCAGGGGTTCCTCAAAACATCCGGGACAGAAATAGTTGACGGCGCCGGAAACGAGATTCACCTGCGGGGAATAAACCTGGGTAACTGGCTTGAGCCTGAGGGTTATATGTGGCAGACTTCGGATTTCGCAAACTCTCCGACGCAGATACAAGATCTCATCGACGGCACCGTGGGACAGCAGGCAGGCAACGCTTTCTGGAATCTCTACAGACATAACTACATAACCAAGACCGATATCGACAGTATCGCATCATGGGGATTCAATTCCGTAAGACTCCCGATGCACTATGAATTCTTTACTCCGAAGGATTCACCTTATGTCTACATCTGGGACGGTTTCAATATCGTTGACAGCCTCTTAAGTTGGTGCGCGATGGACCATGTTTACTTGATACTGGATCTTCACTGCGCACCCGGCGGTCAGAATTCAGACAACATAAGCGATTATTCCGGACCGCCTTCATTGTGGCAGGATACTTCATATCAGAATAGGACCGTGGATTTGTGGAGAAGAATTGCTGAGCACTATGCAAACGCTCAATGGATAGGCGGCTACGATATTCTCAACGAAACCGCATGGAATTTCAACGGCGATACGCAATTGTTCAGAAATTTTCTCGCCAGCATCACGACTGCCATCCGGGAAGTCGATAAAAACCATATCGTGTTCATCGAGGGAAACTGGTATGCCACGGATTTCACCGGGCTCACGCCACCGTGGGACAACAACATGGCATATAGTTTCCACAAGTATGGGAACACGAATGACCTATCATCCATTCAAGGATATTTAACTCTCAGGAATACGTACAACATTCCTCTGTGGTGCGGCGAGACCGGGGAAAACACCAATCCCTGGTTGACGGGCTGCGTAAGACTTTTGGCAGCAGCAGACATCGGTTGGTGCATGTGGCCGTTCAAGAAAATTCAATCCGTATCTTGTCCTGCTTCCATAAATGAAACCGCCGACTTCAAATCACTCCTGAACTACTGGAACCAGGGAACAAATCCCCCGCAACAGTTTGCCGTCAACGCGTTGAACGAATTGACTGATAATCTTAAGCTTTTGAATTGCGCAATCCACCCCGACGTCATGGATGCACTTTTCAGAGAAGTCAACGCGACATCTAGCATCCCGTTTCCGTATGCGAACAACGTGATTCCCGGAGTCATAAACGCCGATAATTACGATATGGGACCGGCAGGAATTGCGTACCTCGATTCGGACCTTGCCAACAACGGAGGTGCATATAGAAACGATGCTGTGGACATTGAACAGACCACCGACACTGCAAGCGAGACCAACGGATTCGATGTGGGTTGGATTCTTTCCGGAGAATTTTTGACGTACACAGTCGATGCTACCGATAGTGGTACATACGATATCGAAACACGAATTGCTGCCGCAAGCGCGGGAGGGCAAATCCAATTTCTCCTTGATGGCAAAGGGCTCGGAGGCGTGATTAATATTCCCTCAACAGGAAATTGGCAAAGCTGGAGGTCGGTCTTGTTAAGCGGAGTTAAAATCCTTGTCGGCGTCCATACGCTCGAAGCATATTTTCTGACAGGAAATTTTAATCTCGATTATTTTAAGTTTACTTCAAAAGACAACGGCGGTGGAACAGCGAGCTCATTCACAACTACCCAAAATTATCCTAATCCATTTAATTCCAGGACGAGAATAAATTTCCATATCATGGCAGATGGTCATGTGAAAGTGGAGATGTTTGACCTGTTAGGGAAAAGAGTTGCAACCCTGATGGACGAGAACAAATCATCCGGCGACGATTTTGTGGACATTAATGGTCAGGCGCTTGGTTTAGCTTCTGGGGTTTATATTGTTCGACTCACTTACCGGTCGAACATGAGAAACATCAAATCAGTCTATTTGAAATAGTTCTTCCCGCCGTGAGCGTGGGGAATTCTGTGAGCCGCTGATTGTGCACTGACTGATCGGCACTCCGCCTTCATTTCAATAAAAGCATGCTTTTCGTTTGAACAAAACCGTTCGTTTCCATGCGGCAGTAATAAACCCCGCTTGGAAATCGGCTCCCATCCCAAACAACTTTATGTTCACCCGCATTCACCCTTCCGTTAACCAGCGGAGCAACTATTCTTCCCAGAACGTCGTAGATTTTCAGCATCACGAAAGCGTTTGTCGGAATTTGATAGTCGATCACCGTAGATGGATTGAATGGATTTGGGAAATTCTGTTCCAGGTCGAATATGAGGCTTCCCTGGTTTCCGGATTTCACATCTGTAATGTTCGCAAACGTGAAGCTGTTTACGTTGAAGCCGGGTGAAAATGCCTGAATCCTGAATATGTGAGTTCCTGATGTGAGCGCAACGCCAGGAATCGTGAGGGTCTGCCAATTCTGCCATCCGCCTGTGACGGGAACATCTACTGCAGACGGCGTCAGGACATTGCCATCCATCTTCAGCATGAACTGTCCGCCGGTTTGGTTCGAGGCGTAACGAACCCCAATGTCGTAAGTGCCGGCATTAATAACATTAATTGTATACTGCATCCATTCACCTGTGTCGATCCAACCGACATCGAACCCATTCGAAAAGGTGTCGCTGCAAGGCTGCACATCGACGCCGTCGTTACGATAGCAGTTGCCTTGATTCCATGTTGTACTCGAACCTCCGGCATTCTGGTAATCGACGTCGTTGTACGCGTACCCAATTCTCCCCAAATCATAATTATCGGCATAGATTGTTCCAGGAATTGTGTCACCTGTAAACGGCAGAGTGGAATAGTCATTCGGTTGCCGCATCATCGCGTCAATTACATCTTTGAAGAAAACACAGTTCTGAAACTTCAACCTTTCCGCCATTTGAAGTAAAGCAGTTGTCGCAAACGATACAGAAGGTTTCGACCCTGTGCCTTCCCAGTAATTCAAGAGCTGCTGATAGTTGCTTGTGATGTGAACATCCAACGGGCTTGTGATAGTGTTGAATTTCCTTAAAGTCCACCATGACCATCCGATGTCGTTCTTATTCATCAGCGAGATACAGTCGGTGTACCATGGATTCGAATTCTCACCCGATTCGCCGAGCCACAGCGGCACATTATACGTTGTCCTCAGACCCAGGTATCCTTGAATCGAGCTTGCATCATTGGAGTTCCAATACTTATGAAAGCTATAGGCCATCTTAAAGTCCCACGGAGGGGTCAGTCCACTGAAGTCCGTGGCATATTGATTTCCTTCCACGAAGAGGATGTGAGTCGTATCGACGGAACGAATTGCATTTGTAATCCTCACATAAAGATCATGGAGCGGCTGATTGTTCCCGTTGGGGAAATCCCACCTCGGCTCGTTGAGCAAATCATATCCGGCAACGGCAGGTTCGTTCTTGTATCTGTCTGCAATTGTCCGCCAAATCTCCACGGTTCTCGTTTGCTTGCTCGTGTCCTGCCAAAGAGACGGGACGGACGAATTGTAGTCCGATATTGTCTGATCGCTTTCACCACCCGGGGCGCAATGCATATCGAGAATTACGTAGATATCATGTTTCTTACACCATGAGATCAGGCTGTCGAAGATTGCAAAGCCGCTCGGAATGTAAATTCCAGGAGAATCGACTGGAGTGAGAATATTGTAGTGGAACGGTAGCCTCACAAGGTTGAAGCCCCATTCATGGAGCGCCTCGATATCTGCTTCAGTTACATAGTCGTTGTGAAAAGCATCGTAAAATTTATTTGTGCTATCGATGCCGATAAGGTTCTGGATTGCATCATGAATCTCTGACGGGGAATTTGCAAAGCTCGACATCATGAACATATAGCCTTCGGGCTCCAGCCAGCCTCCGAGTCCCATCCCTCTAAAATGAATCTCCTGTCCGGTTTGATCCACAATTTTCTGTCCATTCACGGTCAAGAAGCTTTGAGCAAAATTCTCGCCGAACGAACCGAAGAAAAACAACGCAAACAAAATCAAAAAGAATTTAAAAAGATATTTCATCATCGCTCCATGAATTATTAAGCATCCAAAATACGGCCGCTGCTTTCACTCCAGATTGAAAACAATCGCATCGAAAGGCACCCGACATGGGCTGCGTTATCATTTCATTTCTCACCGCCCGCGTCGCGCCAATACTCCTCGCCGCCTTTTCCGACATAACCGAATTGCCCCCGACATCTGACGAGGGCAATTCCATTTTCGAACATGGTGGCACTGTCGTATTTGAAAGGTATCACAACTTTACCATTCTTATCGATGTACCCCCACCTATCGCCTTTCATGACCGCTGCGAGCCCTTCGTGGAAATCATCCGCGCCGTCATAAACCAATGGAACGACGAGTCTCCCCGTCGTATCGATGAAGCCAAACTTTCCACCTGAACCGGCGCGCGCTCTTTTTTCACTGAACGAATTAGCGTTGGTATATTTCGTCTCTACGATTTTTTTGCCGGAGGAATTTATATATCCTGCCAAACCCCCATTCATCACGCAGGCAAGACCATCGTGGAATGCATAGACGTGCTCGTACTGCGGACTTACCACAACGCGCCCGGTCTTGTCGATGAAGCCGCATTTGTGTCCCTCTTTAAATCCGGCATATCCCTCGCTAAAAGCGTATACGAAGTTGAAAACACGGGGTATCACGAGATTCCCCGTGAGGTCAACAAATCCCCAGAACCCATTGAGACTCACCGCCGACAAACTGTCGGAGAACATATCACCATACCTCAACGGAATTTCATCATAGACAATTTTGATTGATTCTCTTCCGGTCCTATCAATAAAGCCCGCTTTGTTCCCTCTGAATACTCCGGCCAATCCATATTTAAAGCTGAAAACCTTCTGGTATCCTAAAGGAATAACGATCTTCCCGTTGAGGTCGACGAAACCCCAATCATCTCCTTTTCTTACTGCGGCTAAATCTTCGCTAAACGAATAAACTTCATCATAAACCGGTTTGACAACTTCGGTGTCCGACACGTTTACGAATCCCCAGAGACTATTTTTCTCCACCGCAGCAATGCCGTCGAAAATATCGTAAACATTTGGGAATCTGGGCCTGACAACCAGAGTCCCCTTTGCGTTAACGATGCCGAACTTGTCGTCCAGTTTCACTCTCGCATATCCATTTAAAAACCTATCCACGTACTGAAACTGTGGTTGAATGACCACTCTCTTCTTCTTATCGCAGAACCCCCAAACATTTCCTTCCCGGTAGGGGATGAGATTTGTCTGCGCAAAAGCAACCGCCGTTAATAACAGGGCCGGTAGCCATATCTTCGAAAGACTCTTCTTCATTCTCACAAAAATAAGTTCTCCACTAACGAATAGATTAGTATTCAGGCGCGGGACCCGTCATTTTGCCAACACCATCCTTTTAACTATGTTTGCCTCGGGGGTAGTCAGTCTATAAGAGTAGACACCACTTGCCAGTCCCGAACCATCGAAAGCAATAGTATGTATTCCCGCAATCTGCCGTTCGTTTACCAAAGTTTTTATTTGTCTTCCAAGAACATCAAAGACTCTTACCGTGACAAAGCTGTTCTTTGACAATCGATAATATATGGTTGTAGAAAGATTGAATGGATTCGGAAAATTTTGATAGAGTTCAAAGCCGGTGGGTAAATTGCTCTTCACTTGAACCATGGGCGTAAATAAACTGTCCGGTATTACAAAGTCATTGTCGTAAATTGCCTGAGCGATCGCTTTCTTATCTAAGATTTCTTCAAGATCATTTCCCATGATAATTGCCGAAACAAATTCTTCATTTGTCCATTTCTCAAATACAAACGGACCTGTTCCGATCACAAAACTTATATTGGTACTCACAATTGAAGTGTCCATAATTCCACCGGTCATTGCTTTCCACATCACATCATTATTCTTAGGCCAGAGACCGTGTGAGCTTTTGTCGGCCAACGTGCCCGTGGCAAGAGACAATTTAAAATTAGAGTCAACAGTTAGCGGAACGGAAAGGATGCCTACCCCCAAGTACCCCGTTTTCCAATTGCCCGGGGTGCCCAACCCTGACGGGGCCCAGGCATAAATCAATCCCCGAATTGAATCTACAGCAACACTGTTCGGAGGTTCGGTAGAATTTGCTCCGCCTACCCCGGGGTCACAGAATATCCCGAACGCCGCCTTGTCATAATCATAATCTGAGATATTCCATATGTCATATTTAAGAAAGACAATGTCCTTTCTTAATGAATCATTCCACTGAAATCCTCTTACCTCCTCTCGTAATCCGAGACCGCCTCGCGCACTATCCGATGAAATCGGGAAATAAGAAAATGGAGCAAGAGTGAATTTTTTGTCCGGTGAATCATCCAGCACGTAAAAGGTTTCTTCGGCTGCCTTAATCGAGTCCTTTCCGAAATATCCGTACCAGTGTCCATCATAATCGGGAGTGAGATTAAGAGCGGCGGGCCATTGAGCAGGCCATGAATTCCTATCACTGCTGATAGCCGGACTGGTTGACTGAGGATTCGAGTAACCTCCAATCGGTTCAAAACCCCATGGCACCCCCGTAGCAGGATCCAGACTATAGTATTCACGATAAGCTGTTTCAAGAGGGTGGATTACTTGAGTGTCGCCAGGCGCTGTGACCTCAGAACTCACCATGAATGTATATCCGTCAAGATAATTATGACCGCTGAGAGCTGGCCATTCGCAGGAAGGCGCAAACTCCCACTTGCCTATTTCACCATCGTTAGAATAGATCGATTGTATTCTATTCCCGACAAATGTTCCCTGTTTCCTATTAGCATAGTTACCTTTATCATCATCTCTGAACCGTTGGATATTATCAGGTACCTGGCAAAAGAGAAGCGAGGTAAATACGAAATTAATAATCACCAATCGCAGTAACATAAAGCCTCCCTCAATTACATGTTCACAAATTGAGAATAACTTCATTTCATCAAGATCATCTTCTTCACTTGCGTGTAGCCTGCCGCCTCGAACCAGCAAAGATAAACCCCGCCCGGAAGATTTCCGGCATCGAAAGTCACGGTATGATCACCGGAATGCTGACGACCCTCAATCAGAGTTTCAACCTCGCGGCCCAGCAGGTCATAGATTTTCAAAGTCACGAAGCTATCGGCAAATAATTGATAGCTGATATGCGTCGAGGGATTGAACGGATTCGGAAAGTTCTGACTCAATGAATAGCCTTTTGGCGGACCGGGAGGAATGACTAAACCCGTCGCCGAATCCGAAGTGTCCTGGTAAATCCTGACATAATCTATCTGCATGGTTTGAGGAAAAACTGTCGTACTGTCTGGATATCCCGGCCAGACTCCGCCTACGGCAATGTTAAGGATAATGAAAAATCTACTACGGAACGCGCTCATGGCGGAAGGCGAAGTGTTGACTTGGAAGTATATAGTACTATCTACATAGAATTGAATATTGTTTGAAGTCCATATCACTCCGAACAAATGAAAGTCGTCTGAGAATTTCCCGGAGCCGAGAGAATATTTTCCTCCAGCGGACGCATTCCCGTTCTGGTACCAATGCAATGTGCCGTAAACTGTCGAATCACTGAGTGCTGAGCCGGTCGCTCCCGTTCCCCCACTCCCGCCTATCATTTCCATGATATCGTTTTCGCCGCAAGACGGCCATCCTACTGAAGAGATATTGTCGCCGAGCAGCCAGAATGCGGGCCAGATTCCTTTACCGTATGGAAGCTTCATCCTGGCTTCGACCTTTCCAAACTCGAATGAGAACTTGTTCTGGGTCTTTATTCTCACAGACGTATAATCGTATCCACCATAGCTTTGCTTCTGTGCCGTTATGTACAAGAGGCCGTTCTGAACGCTGCAGTTCTGCGTTCCATCCGTGTAATACTCCGATTCGCTGTTCCCCCAGCCTCCGTTGTTTCCAGTCTCGAACGACCATTTAGTTTGATCGAGCGTAGTCCCGTTGAATTCATCCGACCAAACCAATTTATAATTCTGACCCAATGCCTCCGCCAAAAAGAAAGAAAACAATACAGCTATATTTCTTATCATTTTCATTTTGCCTCCGCAGATATCATTTGAAAAAGAATTTGCGCGCTGGAAACGCACTCACCCATCATGGGATAATACCGGACTTCTTGTTCAGATATTTCACCCAATCGTTCCAAGTGCCCAGATAAGGCAGCGCAGTTATTCTCCCTCCGAAACCTATGTACCGATAAGTGAACATCGGTATATTAATCACTTTGATATTCTTGAGCACATCGTCGTCTATCGATACTTTGTACTTTTCTGCGAGTCCCGCTATATATTCAAAGAACTTCTCGTTGAATTTCTTTTCAATCAGATCATCTTTCAGCTCATTCTTATGTGATTCGAAATCTTGGTCTGTCTTCGTTGTGTCGTACTTTTTTCCAACCAGCATTATGATAGAGTAACCGCTGTCGGTGACAATAGGCCCGTATATTTGATCCATCTTCAAGTTCGAGGCAATTCTGCCGATGTCACCGAAAGAGTAAACCGAGAAGTACCCAAATTCTCCGCTATCTTTCTTCGTCCACGTCCTCTCTGTATATCTCCCGGCCAATCCCCGAAAATCTTTCCCCTCGTTGAGTTGTCTGAATATGGTTTCAACCGTGTCGAGACTGTGCGTCAATATCTCGACGATGTTGACCTGTTCACGCTCCTTGCTTTCCAGCCTTCTCCCGACCAGTTTGATTATCGAATAGCCGCTGTCCGTACTGATAGGTCCGTAGACTTCGCCGATCTTCAATCGCTCTGCCGTCTTCCCAATTACTCCGAACGAATCGACGGAGAAATAACCGAACTCTCCGCTGTCGGCCCTCGTCCATGACCTCTGAGTGTAATTCCTCGCAAGCTCACGGAAATTTTCACCCTCATTTATCTTCTTCAGTAGAGAAGTTATGGTGTCCGCATTGCTGTTAAGAATTTCCAATATATCGACTTTTTCACGTCCCTTCTCTTCGTAATAATAATCCTTCACATCCTGGTCCGAAACGTGAATCGAATCTCTAAACGTATTCTTCAGCATCTTCGCAAGATAGTCGTCAGACCAAATGTTGACGTCCTCCTTGACATCCTGCAACTCTTGAAGACCTTCGCTCATACCTTCGGCCGTCAGGAATTGGTATTGGATATACCTGTTGAGGTTCTCCGCAAGGCTGTAAGCGGTAGACATCAGCGAAGGATTCTTGCTCAAGTATGGATAGACAATGAGGCTATACAAATATTCTCTCACCTTAATAGGTTTGCCCTCAATGTGGACAAGGTCCTCTTCGAGCAATGAATTACCCGTCTCGTTCTCTATCTCCATAATGTTTCCCTCACTGAGGTAAAGGTAGCCTTCTTCGCCGTAGTCCTTCTTGCGTTTCTTTTCGGTTAGAATCGAAGAAATCTTTTTGGCCAAATCCCAGAAAAGCGTGCTGTCGATAACAGCCTTTTTGTTTTTATAAAAGTTGTCCAAATACCTCAGTCCCAGTATCCTGGATTTTCTCATTCGTATCACTTCGAGGATGGACTTGTTGTAGTCCGGATCTTTTGCGTTTGGCGGCACTCTGTACTGCACTCCGACAAGCTTGAAGATGAACCAGCCGCCTTCGGTCCTGACCGGATACGAAGAGCTACCCGGCCTGAGATTGTACAGGGTATCTTCAACGAAGTCGTCGCTCATCTGGCCGTAAGTTATTTTTATCGGTCCCTTATTAGAATCATATTCGGCCACATCCGAATATTTCTCGATTGAGTCAAATGGAACTCCGCTCTGAAGCTTCTCGTAATAACGGAAAATTGTCGTGGAATCTCCGGCAGAAATTATGTTGACGTCCAACGTCTGCGAATGCCGATTCAAGGCTTTTTGAATATCAGCCTGCGTAATTTGCACCTTAGCTGCGACAACTTTCTTGTAAAGAGCATCTCTTATGTTCAGATCCCTGATTTGGTTTATCGACTCTTTGAAATAATCCGCCTCCGCAAATCCAAGTATCCTTGCTTCCTGCGCCAAAAGTTTTTCAGCAATAATCGAATAAAGCAGATCTTTCTTTGATGAATCCACGTCCCGCTGGTCAGACGATAACTGCGGAACAAGCTCATATCTCAGCTTGAACTCGCTCTGACTTATCTTCTCGTCGCCGACCGAAGCAATCGGTTTGTCTTTTCCTTGTGCTGCAGCCGTGGAACTAACGAACAGAAGAAGAGCAAATAAACTGGCCGGTGATCCTATCACCCTATATCTCCGTACCGTTGAAGTAGAAGCACGCCATAACGCAGGTATCGCATATCGCGACGTCGTTCATTTCAGCCCTAATTGTTTGGCCATTCTGTAGTAATTAGACGGAGCCAACCCGAGTTTCATCGCGGCTTCGGTGTCGGATGAAGAACTATTGCGGACGTATTCGAAATATTTTTCGCGGAGCATCCTTTCCATCTGCGCAAGCGGGAGGGGGTTGTTCCTGAATATCGACTCAAAGCTGTCTCCCGAGGCAGTCGGAGTGCCTAATGCCCGCCGTGCCTGAGCGGCGGTTATCGTCAGCTGATTTGTGAACATGAGTCGCTGCACGACATTCTTTAGTTCCCTGACGTTGCCGGGCCAGGAATAGTTTGTCAGCACACGGAGAGCCTCCTCCTCTAAGATCGGTTTCTCCCGCACCATACTTGCGCTGTAATGCATCAAGAAATGATCGATCAAGACAGGAATATCGTCCTTGCGGTTTATGAGGTCGGGGACATGAATGAAGACAACGTTCAGCCTGTAGTACAAATCTTCTCTGAATCTCTTCGCCCTCACTTCCTCCTCAATATTTCTATTGGTCGCTGCGATAATTCTCACGTCGACTTTTATTTTCCCGGTCCTCCCGATCTTTTCAAGCTCGCCGTCCTGTATGACTCTCAGGAGTTTCACCTGCGCGGAGAGTGGGAGTTCGGTGATCTCGTCCAGGAAGATTGTTCCATTGTTTGCGACTTCGAATAGACCGGGTTTTTTCTTATCGGCTCCGGTAAAAGCTCCACGCTCGTAGCCGAAAAGTTCGCTTTCAACCAATTCCGAAGGCAGTCCGCCGCAATTTATTGGAATGAAATTCTCAAATCTTCTGGCGCTGTTGTAATGTATGTTGTACGCAACCAGCTCCTTGCCCGTTCCGGAAGAACCGCTTATCAGTATGTTCACATCGCTTTTTGCGTACTTAGCTATGTCTTCTTTCAACTCCACGGTCTGTTCGGAAACCCCGATGATTTTCTTGTCTTCCAGAATATCCTGAACATTTTGAACAAGTTTCTGATTCGATTTAAGCCAGGCTTTTTCTATCCTCGACTTTTCACTGGCGTTTATTATGCTGAGTATAAAATCCGTCGGCTGATATATGAACTCTATGTCCCCCGGATATTTCGTCCCGTACCAAAATGCGCCGGCCCTCATAAGCTTGTTTGCAAAATTATAGTCCGTAATATTAATCGTCATTTTTGTTATCACTATGATCGGCAATGAAGGTGCAGCTTCCTTTATCTCCTGAATCAGTTTTTCTCCCATCAGTCCGCCCGAAAGATTCAGATCCATTATCACGACGTCGTAAATCTCGCTTTTGCACTTGATGAGATCAAGCGCATCGTTGCCGTCGGAGACTATGTCGGTTATTCTGATTCTGTCGGAGAATGGTTTTATTGTGTTCTTTACTCTTAAGACATCATATTCCTCGTCCTCGACAAGTAAAACACTGATCAAGTCACTATCAGCCATCGATCACCAAATTTTAATTTTTAATTGTAATAGTAAATTCACATCCGCCTTCGGGGAAGTTTACGGCATTGATGTCCCAGCCGCATCGCTTCGCCATCTCAAAAGCGATGTAACAGCCATATCCTACACTCTGGAAAGATGCTTCTTTTGTTGAAACATTCTCATGGAACAATTTCTTCACGCCATTTTCGTCCGGCTCAAGCAAATCCGGCAGGATACCTACCCCATTATCGCGGATCGAAATTGTAGGCATGCCTGTCTCCGGATGAAAGCTGGTTTTGATATTCACTCTTATGTCGGGACGATTTCCATGCTCGATGCTGTTCTGCACAAGAGGTTCTATTATCTCCCAGATTACAAACTCGTTGATGGGAACAGGCGGCAAATCTTTCCCTTCGACAAACTCTATTTCAAACGTCCCGCTTTTCCTGGAGCTTCTGAGGAAAATATGATTCACGATAAACCCGATTACCTCGTTAATGTTTGTGCAGAATATCGGGCTCCGGATCGTCTGTATTGGGGGATCGTACCATTTCATGTCATATATGATTCTGGACACAAAGTTGGCGTACTTGCTGACCCTGTATTTTATCTGATCGATATTGGACGGAGACAGCATGGCAAGGTCTCCCCTGATGAAACTAACAATCTTCTCCGCCTTGTGGTGCGTACGATAGATGCGTCTCGTAAAGGCAAGCTCTTTCTCGTTGATCACCTGTTTCTTTATGTTGCTCTCATGCTCCGCCAGGAGAAGCTTTTGTGCCTCGTCTCTTTCCTTGACGGTATAAGACGATATGAAATACATGGAGAGAAGCGCAAGAGAAATCAAAGAGAGGTAGATGAGCGAAGTTTGGTCTGCATTGGAAATGATTTCACTCGTCATGAAAGATAGATTCGGAGTGTCCTCGATGTAGACCGCTCCGACGTACTCGCCGCGAAGGATCATAGGAACGAACGTATTGAACGTTCGGGTGTTTGTCACCACGCTCTTTATTTGTTCATCGGAGATCATGCCGTCGCTCACCTTGTCAAAGAGTTGAATCCCTTCTCCGTATGACGCATTGACCGTTCTCGCCTGAGGGGAATTGAGAAACATAAGTCCGAATAGGGTATTCCCGTCATCGACGGCGTAGATCCTATCATTTCGTTTTACGAGGATGCACATCTTCTCGGTGTTGCGCTGGAATAGCTGTTGTGTAAAGAGGATATCGAAAGCCTTAATTATTTTTGCCCTCTGCTCCGGACTGATCTTTTGCACATCAGGATTTACGCTCTCAAGAAGAAGCTCGAAGGAGGTTGTAGTCAGGTTTGCCGTTTTTTCGACAGAGTCCTTCTCGTACCACTCCTGTGCATTTCCGAGAATCGCCCGCATTGAAGATTTGTTGATCAAGGAAACTATTAACTGGAAGGCAAACACCGTCATGAATATCACGGTGAGGTGTTTCAATTGGAAGTGATACTCTTTGAGCTTGTCAATCATTCTGATCTTACTCATAGGACACCCGATTCATATTAATCGTTTGGGACAACTACGCTGTTGATTTTTGAGGTCGCGTATTTGAGCGCTTCTTTGGGAGACAACCTCCCTCTTATAGCGAGGTTCAGATAATATGAAAGTATATCCGATACCTTTGTATATTTTTTTGAAAACGGCCGGTAAACTCCGTACCTGAAAAGATTCTGGTAGAATTTCAACTCGGGATGCTTCGCGACAAAAGAGGTGTCGGAGTATACGGAGTCGTTGGTCGGAAGGCATCCTCCGTATTCATACATCAGCTCCTGCGATTCTTTACCAAGGAGGAAGTGAACGAATTCAATGGCCTCCGCCATTTTCGTCGAGAATTTTGAAATCATCAAGTTCCACCCGCCGAACACAAATGCGGGCGAGGAGCCGCTTAGGTGCGGCAGGGGTGCGACTGCACAGTCTGAAAATGCGACCGGGAAATTTTTTCTCAATGTCTCGTTCCTTGAAAAACCGGGCCAGGCGCGAAGGAACACCCCATCATTCTGGAAGAAGAACTGGTAGCTTTCGTCTTCATCGAAATCGACCACTTTCTGAGGAGATATGTTATGCCTGCGCACCATATCTACCAGGAACTGCAACGCCTTCTCCGCCTCGGGAGTCTCGAGGCGCAACGAATCGTGCATGCTTATCTGCTCATTCATGTTAGCCAGAAGTTCTATGTAGATGCACGAGAGTCCCTCGTAAGGAGCGGCCTGGAAAACGAAAAACGGTCTGCTGCCCCGCATTTCTTTTCTGAGCCTGAAAAGATCCTGCCACGATATAGAGTGTGCCAACTGGTCAGACCAGTATTCCGAATTCGGCAGCGCGCCGATCAGATCTTTCCTGTAATACATCACCGTTATGTCGAGATAAAACGGAACTGCCACTAAAGCATTATCATTGTAACAGGTGTGCGCGGCATACTTAGTCATCATCCCGGTCTGTTCCCCGGTGATGTACCTGTCCAAGGGTTCGCACCATTTCGCAAACCGCGGAACCCATATCTGATCCACGGAAAAAACATCAATGCGATCGCTCTTGCTGCGAAAATATCTTACGAGCAGTTCTTTCCTTTCATTTGTACTGAATTTTGAAAAGGGAAGGTTGATGGGAACTACTTCAATCTGACCCCGGTGCTCGCTGTTAAAGAGATCGATGACTTTTTGTTGAGCTTCCGAGATATTGTCCGCGAAGGTTATCTTGACAACCTTATCCGATGCTCCTCCGGATCCGTACGGCGGAAACGCATAGAACACGAGGACAAACGCCGCGAGAAGAATTAAGGTTATGATGATATACAGGCGCTGGTTGGAAGTAAACCTGAACGCAGCTTCCCGCCGATTGAGTTTGAAGTCTTTTAGCATTTCGCGACTCGATCCTTCAAGCTAGACCCTGAGGGTTTCCGTCAAGTGGAAAAATATTTACGACTCTGCCTGGACACGTAAGACTCAGGGGCTTCAATATAACATTCCTGCGAGTAACTTATCCACGTGTCTAAAACTCCATAACACGTTCGGAGCAGATGTGCTAACAAGAGCGAAACAATATTATCAACTTGCTGTAAATGGATCCCGGGGATATTCTTTCTTTGTGTTCCATCCTTTTCAATTCGACTTCTTATAGACCCTCACGTAATCGACGACCATCTGCTGCGGAAAGTAAGTCGTATAATCCGGTGAACCCGGCCAGTCTCCTCCAACGGCGACGTTCAATATCAGGAAGAACCTTCTGTCGAATGGTTGACCAACATAAGTCTTATAATACATAGTCGAATCGATGTACCAGCTTATCGAAACGGAGTCCCACTCAATAGCAAAGAGATGAAACTCATTTGAGAAGAATCGTCCGCTCGGCAGGGTGTATGTCCCCTGCCTTTGTTGATTTGATTGACCGTAATGTATTGTGCCGTAGATTTTATTCGCCTGTTGGCCGAGCATCTCCATGATGTCGATCTCCCCGCTCAAAGGCCAGCCACCGTAGTATGAATCGGTTGGCATCATCCAGATCGCCGGCCACAGTCCCTGACCGTATGGAAGCATTGCACTCACTTCGATTCTACCGTATGTCCAGTCTCCTTTACTTTCCGTCGTAATCCTCGCCGATGTGTAATCCTTGCCCAGATAGCTCTGCTTGAGCGCCTGAATTATCAGACGCCCGCTGTCGATATAAGCGTTTTGCGGATTTGCCGTGTAGTACTCGAGCTCGTTGTTCCCTCCGCCGTTTCCATTGACCTCGAAGTTCCACTTTCTCAGATCGATTCCGCTCGAATCGAATTCATCGTGCCAGACCAGCGTCCACCCGGGAAGCTGAGGAACTCCGGTGGTATCGCCCGGTGGACTGACAGGATTGTGTTTGCTGTTGCAGCTTGAAACAATGGTCAAAAGAAAAGATGTCAGAACAAAATTGGCAGCCGCGATTATCCGCATCCGGTTTCCTTCCTCAATACGTCAGACCGAATCCGTACGGGAAAAGAGGATCGTAATTAGAGTCGCCATACTTCATCTGGATCTTGTTCATGTTTGCGGGCCAGGTCTGGGAAAGCTTGCCAGTTGGTTTATAATCGCCAAAAACAACGTCGGCTACTCCTTCGCCTTCCGTACCAGGAAGCCACGCTGCAACGAATGCATTACAGTCCGCTAACACCGAATCGATTATCATCGGCCTGCCGGAAATCAGAATCACAATAGTGGGGATTCCGGCCTTCTTAACGTTTTCTATGGCGTCCATATCTTCCCTGGAGAGAGATAGATCGCTCCGGTCACCGAGAGTCTCGGCATATGGTGTCTCACCGACGACAACTATTCCTACGTCTGCTCCTGCGGCACCGACGCCGTCCCGTGAATAGACTACTTGAGTGTTTGGAGAAACCGCTTCCTTAATTCCTTGAAGGATGGTCGTTCCCGGAGTCACGTCCCCGCTCGAGCCCTGCCATGATATTGTCCAGCCGCCGCACTGGTTCCCGATATCGTCGGCATTCTTCCCGGCAACGAGGATACGTTTCAACTTCTTGCTGAGCGGAAGGATTTCTTGCTCGTTCTTCAGAAGCACGAGCGATTCCCTGACGCACCGCCTGGCTATCTCACGATGCGCCGCCGATCCGACTGTTGACGTGAATCGCCTGTCTGCATACGGATGCTCGAAGAGTCCCATCATGAACTTGGCGCGTAAAATTCTTCTTACCGCGTCGTCAATTCTGCTCATCGGTATTTTCTTTTCACTGACCAAGGAAGTCACCGTCGAAATAAATCCCCTGTAATTATCAGGAACCATTATCATATCGAGTCCCGCATTGATGGAAGCTTCGACCTGAGCACTGAAATCGCCCGGAAGCCGACTTATTGCCGCCCAATCTGAAATAAGAAAGCCTTTGAATCCGAGCTCGCCTTTCAAGAGATCGGTGAGGAGGTATTTGTTTGCGCTCATCTTCATGCCGTTCCAGCTGCTGAGCGAAACCATTATCGAGCCAACACCGTCTTTGATCGCCTCGATATAGCCCGGCAAGAAAATTTTCCTCAGTGTCGCTTCGTTGCATTCTGCGTTTCCCTCATTTGTTCCTCCATCGGTGCCTCCGTCGGCAACGAAATGTTTTGCGCATGCAAGGACAGACGGCTGGGACGAAAGGTCACTTCCCTGGAACCCTTCGATCTCCGCTTTTCCCATCATCACCCCGAGTTCCGGCGTCTCGCCGAAACTTTCATACGTTCTTCCCCACCTGATGTCTCTCGCGACTGCTATGGAAGGCGCGAAAGTCCAGTTGACTCCTGTTCCCGTCATCTCTTCCGCGGTAGCTCTCGCCGTCTCTTTAACCAGAACCGTGTCTCGCGTACATCCAAGTCCGATATTGTGCGGAAAAATCACTGCACCTTTGACGTTGTTATTCCCGTGAACGGCGTCTACTCCATATAGAAGAGGTATTTTGAGCCTCGTCTGTAATGCGAACGACTGGAACCTGTCGCACATGTCCGCCCAGCCTGACGCAATATTATTTGCCGGTGCTGATCCTCCTCCGCTGAGGACGGAGCCGAGATTAAAGACCTTCACGTCGCTGTCGTCCGGAAAATATCGTCTGTCAATTTGAGTCATTTGCCCGATCTTCTCGGCAAGCGTCATCTGAGAAAGAAGCCGCTCCACTTTCAAATCGATCTGGACGGAATCCGGAATGTTCCCCAGAGCAATTTCGTTATGAAAACCGATCAGCATCATTGGCATGAAGAACACCGCGATTATTCCGACCGTATGGAAAAATTTCTTCAACAGCCTCTTTTTGATCTCGTCTGTCATAATTGCTCTTTCCATTAATTTATTATCTGCTTAATTGTGTTTCCACGGCTTTGTGCCCTTGATACCGTAATAAACGACAATCATTTCAGGTCAAATATCGTGCCCTTAGGAGAGAGTCTTTTTGATTGGCCTTTGAAAAGGTATTTTCAGCTTAAGTGTGGAGAATTTGTGAAGCCTGTTTATCCGATTGATAAAAGCAATTATTGAAATGTGAATTTCATAGGGGATTTGATACCGACCGCCCCTAAGAAGTGATCCAGAGCTGGATTAGTAAGAATACAACCACGGACTCAAACGAGAAAATCACTGCAAGAACTTCATGCAACTGAGATAACATCCCGTTGGTTTATGGTACGATCAGCTTTAGAGTTGACGAAATCAAAGCGACGAATGCGCAGCCTGCAATTGTAAACCGAACTCCCACATCCGGGCACTCTCTCTGTGATATTCCGGGCCACACAAGAAAACTAAGATACAAATCGAAATCAATCTCGATGAAACATGACCGGCTTGTCAAATTGTGAACAGATGCCGAAACCTGCACTGCCTCATGCAATTGAAATTCGGTCGCAAAAAACGGGGTAACTTGATTCGGGTGCTTTCGGCGGATCGTGACGTCGTGGCCGATTTGCATTCGAAGTTGTTTCAATCACTTCAATTCCCAATATCCGCGAACCGGGATAGCCTCTCGCGATCAAATCAAGTAATTCACCTAATTTCATGCAAGTTGACGATACGATCCTCTCCTGTTCATAAAATAAAAAACGGATTCTCATTTCTTGACTCTTCCCTCCAGCTCTCACTCCAATTTGTTCGACTAAAGAAGCTCCTTCACCATTCCAACAGATCATCACCCGCTACCAATGGGGTGTCAGTCTCAACTTAGCAGCGTGCGGGCGCTCAACCCAAACTCACGAACTCAACAAATATACCGAACGTGCAACGGCGTGGAATAAGTTCCAGAGATGAGTACTTCGACAGAGACTTTTTCCAATTATTTAAGCGGCACTATCCATTCATCAAAATAGCAGCAACACATTCGATCCAAATCAAGGTCAGAGAGCGTTTCTCCGGATATTAGAGACTGACCCAACTCCCCTTTTGCGAGCTTTCACCGATCGCGTCGATGACCCTCATGTTAGCTATGCCATCATCCAGCGGCGTCGGGACATCACCATTCGTTATTATTGCCTGCGCGAAGAGGTCTGCTTGAATTGTGTACTGATCGCAAACGTCGAAAAGTATCTCTTCGACGGCCGTCCCTCTCTGCAGCCATATCCTGCACGGACGGTCGTTCGGAGCGTTGAACGGTATTTCTATCTCTATCCTGCCTTTGGTTCCCGCAATGTTCACCCTTTGATAAGGCTGTAACTGAGTCCCGCATGTGAATGTGGATATTCCTGTCTCGAAATCGAGCAGTCCGGACGCGAGACGGTCGATCTTTGTTTTTGGATCGTGCTCAACGCGGCCCAAGACTCGCCGGGGTTCGCGATCAAAAACATATCTTGAAAGGGATGTGCAATAACAACCGATGTCCAGCATGACGCCCCCTCCGACCTCCATTATATTTCGAATGTTCGACTCATCGTCGTTGTAATACGAATAGAGTGAATGAACGGCCTTCGTTTCCCCAATAGCCTTTTCATCCACAAGCTCCTTGACCTTCTTCCATTGCGGATGGTGACGATACATGAAAGCTTCCATTACCTTGAGATTCGGATAATCTTTTGCGGCTCCCTGTAACCGTCGCGCGTCGACGTAGTTCAATCCGATAGGTTTCTCACAGAGAACATGTTTGCCCGTCTTCAGAGCCTTCAGCGTCCACTCCACGTGCATATGATTCGGCAGCGGTATGTATATCGCGTCGATCGACGGATCAGAAAGGAGAGCCTCATACGAACCCAAAACTTTCGAGATACCAAGTTGAGCACCGGCACTCTTGGCCCGGTTGATATCACGCGAAGCGATTGCGGTCACCTGAGAGTATTTACTCTTCTGCATGGCAGGGATCGTGGCCCTTGCGGCGAATTTTGATGTGCTTAAAATCCCCCATGAAATTTTCTGCATTGGATTCTACCTCCTGAATAGTGTTCGTTCGTTGAGCCGGTTGAACTACGGCGGCACAAATTATTTTGTCGTAAAGATGGGGAGAATGGAAGAGATTTCCTCTTTCATCCGTTCGCCGATCACAATGCAAAGTTAACGATCAGCTCAGACACTGGCAAGCCTCTCTTGGAAAAACTGTCTGGAATTTATTGCTCATGTATTCGACTTGACCCTGTCTCACGTCGGGATTACATTTATATAAATCAAGGATGAGATTGTTCTTAATAGATTTGAAAGGCGCGACGAGCTCAGGAAATGGCTGCCACCAGTCCGCTAATGCTTGCCCATGTAAGTGTGCCAGTGGCTGAAAACCCGCGTGTCGGCTTCCATAGTCCGCCCGCGTTCTTTTCCATCGTGTACCTATCTTCACTCCTTAACTTGAATTGATAAAGACATCATGAGGTAACGAAGCTCTCTCATTTTTTCATCAGTCTCTTTTTTTGAGTGCTCTTTATCATCTCCGTTAAAACCTAAGACAAGAGATGAGATCTTTGTTTGAAATTATGTCGCAATGATCAAATGAAGAACTGACTAGATCATGCCAAACGGTCTTATCCAACGCTCTTTTCAAAACAAAGGCAGACCATATATGAAAAAAGTTGCGCTTCTTTTGTGTATCGCCGGTTCTTTAACAGGAAATACCCCGTCACAGGCTGGACCACAATCCCCAGAAGATTCGACTGTTCTCCCAGTGTATCTGGATACGAGTCTCGCCTTCGAAACACGTGCCGCAGACTTGGTTTCGAGAATGACCCTCGATGAAAAAATATCGCAAATGCAAAATGACGCGCCGGCAATTCCCCGCCTTGGGGTTCAAAAGTACAATTGGTGGAACGAATGTCTACACGGAGTCGCAAGGGCCGGAATTGCTACGGTATTTCCTCAAGCCATCGGAATGGCGGCAACGTGGGACCCGGATTTAATACATCAAGAAGCGGACATCATATCCACAGAAGCACGGGCGAAATACAATGACGCAATAAGCAAGGGCATCCACGAAATATATCATGGTCTCACATTCTGGTCACCAAACATAAATATCTTCCGGGATCCTCGCTGGGGCAGAGGACAGGAAACTTACGGTGAAGATCCTTTTTTGACTTCTCAAATCGGAATCTCTTTCGTCAAAGGCCTGCAGGGAGACGATCCGAAATATTTCAAGGTAATTTCCACGGCGAAACACTTTGCAGTTCATAGCGGTCCCGAACCGGAACGACACAGGTTTGACGCAATGCCCATTCGACGCGATCTTTATGAGACGTATCTTCCCGCGTTTGAAGCATGTATCCAGAAAGGAGGCGCGTACTCGGTGATGGGGGCATACAACAGCCTCTATGGTGTTCCATGCTGTGCTGACAGTCTGCTCTTGATCGACAATCTCAGAAATGAATGGGGATTTAAAGGATATGTCGTGTCAGACTGCGGTGCCATCTGGGATATTTATCATGGACACAAATACGCTCACGATGCCGCAGAAGCTTCGGCGTTTGCAGTCAAAGCAGGATGTGACTTGACTTGTGGTGAAGAATACTCTTCCCTAAAGGAAGCACTTGCCAGAGGATTGATTACAGAAGGTGAGATCGATAAGTCCGTCACGAGACTTATGCTGGCGCGATTCCAACTCGGGATGTTCGATCCGCCTGACGCAGTCCCATATTCAAAAATTCCAATTTCGGACAACGACACAGAAATTCATCGGCAGCTCGCAAGGAAAGTCGCAGACGAAAGTATCGTCCTTCTCAAGAATAAATGTCTTCCTCTGAAAAAAAATTTAAAGTCTGTTGCCGTGATCGGAACATACGCGGACGATATCGATATCCTTCTGGGTAACTACAATGGTACACCGTCCAACCCGGTAACCATCCTTGACGGCATTAAAAACAAACTCGGGAAGAACGTCCCGGTCAAATTCGCCGCTGGATATAACCTGCTCGAAGACACTAACAAGATCGAAGTGGTCGAAAAACAATATCTGAAACCGGCGGGCGGCCTTGCCGGTCGTGGTCTATACGCGGAATATTTTGACAATTGGGATCTGAATGGAAGACCTGTTCTCACCAAAATAGACTCGGACATGGCTCAGTACTGGGGCCTGGGCTCGCCGGGCGATGGAATTCCGAAGGACTTTTGGTCCATGAGATGGACGGGGACGATCACTCCTCCTTCTACCGGGAAATATGAAATCGGCATAATCACGGACGATAGAGGAAAAATATATCTTGGTGATTCCCTTCTTGTCGACAACTGGGAACCATTTCAAGTCAATGTCTATAAATCACGAGTCGTCTCGCTGGTGAAAGGGGTCGAATACAAAATCGAAATCGATTATGCCGACAGCGTCGAATATGCGGGAATCAAATTCATGTGGCGTAGGGTTTACGAAAAGCTTGATGGCAAAGGCTCGATCGCCGCAGAGAGATTAACTGCAGACGCGGTAAACCTTGCCAAAAGATCCGACGCAGTCATTGTTGTCGCGGGTATTTCGCCGCAGCTTGAGGGCGAAGAGATGAAAGTGAACTTTCCGGGTTTCGAGGGCGGGGACCGCACGAGATTGAGCCTGCCGGACGGTCAGGAGAATCTTTTGAAGGCACTTAACGCGACCGGCAAGAAGATCGTTCTCGTTCTCGTCGGAGGGAGCGCACTGTCCGTCAATTGGGAAGAGAAAAATCTCCCTGCCATCATCGATGCATGGTACCCGGGTGAGGCCGGCGGCGACGCGGTCGCCGACGTCGTGTTTGGAGATTATAATCCCGGAGGAAGGCTGCCAGTAACTTTTTATAAATCTGTAACAGATCTTCCGCCTTTTGAAGACTACGATATGTCGGCGGACTCTTTGGGACGAGGAAGAACTTATCGATACTTCAGAGGTGTGCCGCTGTATCCGTTCGGGTTCGGCTTGAGTTATACAAAGTTCGAGTATTCTAAACTGCGAGTAAGCAAAGAAACTTTGAGAAGCACTGACACACTTAAGGTTTCCGTTACAGTCCAAAACATAGGTAAACTTGATGGAGATGAGGTGGTACAACTTTACGTGAGAAATCTGAGTTCTAAAGAACCTCAGCCGATAAAATCTCTGAAGGGATTCAAGCGCGTTCATGTAAAGAATTCCGCCTCAGAGGACGTTGAGATTTTTCTTCCTATCGAGTCGTTAAGATATTTTGATGAGAAGAAAAACGGCTACGTGGTCGAGCCCGGCAAGTACGAGCTGCAGATCGGCTCATCATCGAACGATATCAAACTGAAAAAAGTGATCGAAGTTGAATGATAAACACGCTTCTTCCGAAACGGATCTAAGGAGATAATTTACCATGACGAAACTGATGTGTGTGATTGTGTTCATGTCAGCTGCGATTGCAGCTGCAAAGCCACAGCCGAAGTCTCTTTTCTACATGACGAAAGGGTTTGAATCCGTAAACTCATTCATGGAGCACGCCGACAAAATAGACATTCTTGTCCCGACATGGTATACGGTCGACAAGGAAGGCATGGTCTGGGGAGGCCCTGATCCTCTCGTCATGAAGACAGCAAAGGAGCATCATGTCGAGGTTATGCCGATTGTTTCAGGGTATGGATTCAGCCCTGAAACCTTTCATCAATTTGTGGCAAACCCTGCAGCTCACAAACCCTTTGTCCAAGCACTCCTTCGAGAATGCAAACTAAACGAATACACAGGCATCCAATTTGACTTTGAGCATATTGACTGGGCCGACAGCGGAGCATTGTCGAACCTGGTTGACGAGACTGCGGCAGCCTTGCACCATGATGGATATGAGTTCTCTATTGCAACGGTTCCAAACGCGCCCGGTTATCCCGGACAGACGGGATTCGACTATTGGATTTACCGCGAATGGCAAGGGACTTATAACCTTGAAAGACTGGCAAGAGTTTGCGACATGGTTTGCCTGATGACGTACGACCAGCACACGAGTTACACTCCGCCCGGACCGGTCGCAGGCTATAACTGGACAGAGCAGAACATCGAGTACGCCTTGAAGTTTGTACCAAAGAGTAAACTCATGCTGGGAATTCCATTGTACGGCTATCATTGGTTTGCAGGGATTCCCGCCGAAGGAAAATCGGCACCAAATATTTCGGCGCGCTCCGTCGGTGAGCCGGAAGCTATGCATCTGGCGAAATCATATGACGGCGTTATGCAGTGGGACTCTACTGATCACGCTTCGTGGTTCTATTTCTACCGCGACAACATGCGCGAGTGGGTGTTCTTTACTGACAAGAGAACGTTTCAAGATCGCCTACAACTTGTCAAGGACAGGGACCTTGAGGGTTTTTGTTCCTGGGTGCTGGGAAATGAAGACCCGGGAATCTGGGACCTTCTTCCCTCACACCAATGATAATGAGTGCAAACAACAAATCGAATTGCCGCAACCTCTCGGTGATGAGGTTACTTCTCTTGCTCCTCACTCCATATCTTGCGGTCTCATTTCCTGAGTCTGCAATTGTACATGCAAAGGAAAATTATGCCGTCATAACATCGCGGGATACGAAAGCCGACATAATCTATAAAGCAGCAAACGTTGTTCCATCACCGCAGCAATATGCCTGGCAGAAGATGGAATACATCGCCTTCGTTCATTTTGGGATGAATACATTCACATCACAAGAACTAGGGAGCGGCCAGGAAAGTCGGGATCTTTTCAACCCGACTGATTTGAATTGTGATCAATGGGCACGGATATTCAAAGAAGCGGGAATGAAAATGGCAATTCTAACCGCAAAGCACCACGACGGCTTTTGCCTTTGGCCGAGTAAATTCACAAAACACAGTGTCAAGTTCAGCCCGTGGAAAGACGGCAAGGGTGATGTTGTCAGAGAATTCGTCAATGCCTGCAGGAAATACGGACTGAAGGTAGGATTGTACCTCTCTCCGTGGGACAGGAATAATCCAAGTTACGGCACACCGGAGTACAATCAATACTACATGAATCAATTGAAAGAGCTGTTGACAAACTACGGGAAGATAGATGAAATCTGGTTTGATGGTTACAAAGGTCCGGAAGCTAAGAATGAAGAATACGATTGGCATGTATATTACAGGCTGATAAGAAGACTTCAGCCGAACATTGTGATATCAATCTCCGGCCCTGATGTACGCTGGGTCGGAACAGAAACCGGATATGGAAGGGACTCTGAATGGGACGTTCTGCCGATCGACTTGAGCAAGCTTACCGAAGAGAAGATTGAGAACGATTCTCATCCACTCGACGATGTGTTCCTGCCGCAAAACTACATGGGTGAAGATCTCGGTGATAGGGACAAGTTGTACGATGCAAAAGGGTTGTTTTGGTATCCTGCCGAGACCGATGTCTCGATCCGTCCGGGATGGTTCTACAAAGCCTCTCAGGATACCATGGTGAAATCAGTCTCAGAGCTTGTCGACATTTATTTCAACTCGGTCGGAAAGAACTCGGTTCTCCTTTTAAATGTCCCGCCTGACGGAAGGGGGCTGATAACCGATTATGATAAAAGAGCTCTGATGGGTCTTCATAAAGTTATCAAAGAGACTTTTAGTCATAACTTTGCTCGCAATGCAAAAGCAAAAATCGATAACCATCCAGACGAGCAGAGTTTTTCGTCACTCTTTGGAAAAGGGAAATGCTGGTCGGGTGAAGAAGGATTGGACACCTCGGTGATCGAATTTATTCTTCCTAAAGAAGAGACTCTCGATGTTGCGATGCTTCAGGAAGACATACGGATCGGACAGAGAATCGAGAAATTCAGGATAGATTATTGGGATGGTGAATCCTGGAACAAATTGGTTGAAGGAACGACCGTGGGCTATAAACGATTGCTTCGATTTGACCCTGTCAATACAAGCCGGGTCCGTCTCGTGATCGAAAAATCGAGGTCGAATCCGAGTTTGGCTAACCTTGGTTTATATTGGCTGCCAGCTCAATATCTAAATACATCTAAGTAGCACATCCTGCAAACTCAAGCTCGGCTCTTCGCAAATAATCGAGGCGAGCAATCCATGGCATCAAGATAACATGTGTTCAATGGCTCAAAGATTTTCCGTGGTTTTCTTCAATTCCATACAGGTCTGGTAAAATTCATGGAGTGTCATGGAAC
>DATJAY010000019.1 GCA_035515795.1 Candidatus Acidiferrales bacterium
TGCGAGTCATTCCGAGCGGATGATAGAAATTCTTTTCGACATATTCATCAAGGGGCATCCCGGTAATTTTCTCAATGATTTTTGCTACCATCAGGAAATTTATGTCGCTGTAAACCATCTTCGTACCGGTCGGGTATTCAAGCGGCGTCGCGTACAGTGAATCCCACATCGCATCATGCGCCGCATTGAAGTTGCTGCCGAAAGAATCCGGCTCAACCAGCCACCGTGGATGTTTCAGCAGACTGTCCAATTGAGCTTCCGGGATCACAGACGTACGCCATAGATACTCCGGCGGGTCGGGAGGAAGTCCGCTATCGTGCACCAGAAGGTCGCGGACAGTGACTTTTTCTTTTCCATTTCGACCAAACTTCGGCAGGTAACTAACCACAGTGGTGTCGATGTTCAGCTTTCCTTCTCCATATAATTTCATGGCTGCAAATGTCGTGGCACATATTTTAGTTAACGAGGCCATGTCGAACATCGTGTTAAGATCGATGGTTCTCGAGAGCGGCGAATAATCGTAAGTGCCGAACGCCTTGTCGAAGACAATTTTCCCATCTTTCGCTACCAGAAGCTGTGCACATGGGAATGCTGTGTCTGAAATCCAGAAGTTTACGATGGAATCAAGCTGCGACAATTTGTACGGATCAAACCGGGCTTCCTGTGGAGCAGCGAACCTCAAACTTGTCTGAGGCAGATCGATTCCGGCACCGTACTTCGCAACGTCAGGGATCGTTACAGGAAGTTTGCCGCTGATATTTATTTCGCCAAACAGCGCCTGAACTGCTGCATCAACAGAGACTTTCATGTCACCGTATGCGCAAACATACGCCGCGACGCCAGGGGCGCTTCTTAGCAAATACGGGTTTCCAAACGAAACCATCACCACCGGTTTCCCTGAACCCGTTACTTTCTGGAGAAATGATTGGACCGACGGTGCGAAATCGATTGTCCCGGTTCCAGACCGCCACCGGACATATGTCGGAATAATTACAATGCTCGCGTTAGATACGGCATTCATCGCGTTCTGGAAATCGAGCTCGTTAGAAGTCGGGTCAACCTGAACGAAATCCACATTCTCGTATCTTTGTAACAGTTCCATTCGGAATTCCCCGGCAACGCTCGGGTCTCCATTATCTGATACGACCAGGCAAAGGATTCGCTGCGGTTGATGGTACTGAAGCGGAAGGATATTGCTATCATTTTTGACAATGGTAATCGAGCGACGAGCAGCATGTTCGGCAAGAAGCTGATGCGCCTCTGTGCCGACAATTCTCGGTATGGAATTCAGGTCAACAAACCTCTCCTTGTTCAGACCCAGCTCTGACTTTATGTCGAGTATCTTTTTTACCGCGCTGTCGACTCTTGCCTGGCTGATTTCGCCACGCTCCACGGCTTTTGTGATCGCATCTATCGCAACTCTATTGTCTGGCGGCATCAACACAATGTCTGCTCCAGCTTTGACGGCTCTTATCGCCGCGTCCGCTCCCGAAAATTCATTGGTCACGCCCTTCATCGTCATTGCATCAGTGACGACAAGTCCATGAAAGCCCAGAGTGTCCTCGAGCAGGCCTGTAGTTATCCGCGATGACAGGGTTCCAGGCACACCCTGTTCCGTGTCTATCTTGGGAAATGCTATGTGTGCCACCATGATCGATTTTACACCTGAACCGATGTCCGATTTGAATGGAATCAGCTCCATAGTATCAAGCCGCTGAACGCCATATCCGATCACTGGCAATCCAACGTGGGAATCAACCCTCGTATCCCCATGACCCGGAAAATGTTTTGCCGTTGCAATAACTCCACCATCCTGACTTCCTTTGACAAATGCCGACGCAAGCTTCGCGACAAGATAGGGATTTTCGCCAAACGAGCGGACATTAATGATAGGATTCTCCGGATTGTCGTTGACATCTGACACCGGTGCATAGTTCTGGCTAACACCCACTGCACGAGCCTCCTTCCCAATGACTTTTCCAATCTCATAAACAAGCGAAGAATCCCGCGTCGCCCCGAGTGCCATATTGCTTGGGAAAGAAATTCCCCCGGTAAGTCGCATTCCCAATCCGTTTTCATAATCGGAAGATATCAACAAGGGAACATCCGCGATTTTCTGGAGATCGTTCAACAAGATCGCTTGCTCATAAATATTCCCGAGCGAGACGACCAGTCCGCCGACTTTTTCATCGCGGACCATGCGTACCAGATCAAGATAATCGGGGTCGTCATCGCTTAAATATTGAGTCAGCGAATATGGAACTACCATCTGAGCGACTTTTTCTCTCAACGTCAGAGAGGCCAGTATCGTCTTGACCCAACTTTCATCAATTGACCACCTATAGCTGCCTGAATTTTCTACAGGATAAACTTCAGTAGAAACGCCAACCCGGCCGTTAACAACCGTCGTTGTATCAGACTTTGTCGTGGAAGCGACATGCGGCTGAGAGATCGTACGGTTGGCTGCTGTGCATCCGTAAAAAAGAAGAACAGCGACCGTATTAAGAAGCGTAAATTTTGTCATTTATAACTTTAGGATCCCTTCATCGCAGTCTGTTCCTGCAGGAACGAACTGGAATTCACGATAGACATGAATAAAATCCGTATGCAAATCTTTGAAGTCCTTCCCTAACACGTAAAGACATATCCTCTTGGGCATCGTCGAGTAAGAATATCTTTGAATCCGTTATTCATTTACAAAGTCTATTACATAAAACATAGCAAACCAAACAGCCATTTTGTCGCTCTATTTTATAACCGCCATCTTTCTGATTGCTGAAAAGTTATCAGCCACTATCCGATAGAAGTAGATCCCGCTCGGGAGTCTGCTCGCGTCGAATGTGACAGTATGATTTCCTGAGTCTTGTCTCGCTTCGACAAGCGCTGCAACCTCTTCGCCAAGGACATTGTAGACCTTCAGGGTCACGTAGCTAATGGTTGGCAGCTCATAGCCAATCGACGTAGTAGGATTAAACGGATTGGGATAATTTTGAAAAAGGCCGTAAGAGGTATGATGTACCACTTTATTGTCCCTGAATCCAGTGACCTTCCCATTCACCTGAATATCATCGACATATATCGTGCTACTGTCGATCAATGCAGATGGCAAGTGCCGAATCGCGAATCCCTTAAAAACATCGGTCGATGCATCTGAAATATCACGCCACATCCCGACATACTTATAACCATACCAATCTATTGTGTCGACTGCAAGAAACTTCTCGGATGTGGAGCCAAAGATAAAATCCAGCTCGTTTCGACTGTTATCGCCAAACACCCACATCCCAATAGAAGATACCCCGGAGATATCGAATCCCTCAGAGTTCTCTTCAGCACAAACAGACCTTACTGAATCGAATTGGTATTTCAGCGTACCTGCATCGTAACCATCATAAGACCGATAAGAGATAAAAAAGCCGGTAACAGAAGTATCAACTCCAAATGTGCCTGAGCTTGCGGAGGGCTGCAGCCACCGACCAAGCGAAGACTCAAAGCCTTCGATTACTGAACCACCGGAAACTGCGGCATCGACAGTAAAAGTAGTTGAGAATGATCCTTTACTAGCAACGCCGTAGTAATCAATCACTCCGGGTAAGAGAGAAAAAGTGTATTTCATCCCGGAGCCCAAGCTGGTTTGTGAACGCACAGCAACAAGTGTCAAGCCACTCGAGGTGACTTGAAACATATCTTTAGAAAGCGGCACCACATTTCCCTCCGAGTCGACTAGCGTTATTTTTGAAGAGAGCGAGTTGAACTGAACCGGCTCGTTCATCACAAACTCGAGGTAAGCTTTAGGTATCACAGTTCCTCCGTCCCGCGGAGATTCCGCAATGACAGATGGGCCTTCGGTATCGACAGGGACCGTCGTGAATCGGAATTCGTAGGGCGTTTTAAGATTCTTTCCGTTAGATGCTTTTGCCGACGTGCTTATACTAACATCGTAAGATGTCTTCCATACGAGAAAGGCATCGGGATGAAAGACCAATTGCGTATGATTTGAGTTGAATGAAATTCCACCTCCAACATTTGGCGTAATACTAAATGCAGAATCTGTGGACGCGGTATCCATCGGCGTATTAAAATTTATGACGACGTTCGAATAAGCTGCTACAGCAGAGTCGTTCGCGGCAGGAGAGGATTTCACAATCGACACTTCCGTCGAATCGTATCGATGAACAAGGTCGAAATAATGATGCCAGTTCCAATATTTACCCGGATCTGTATGGTTGTTGCAGGTGGCGTATCCCGATCCTACATAAGGAACGTATTGTGAAAATGGAATTAGATTGAACCACGGATAACTCCACGCATCGTGGCCGAAAATATGTAGGGAGTCTTCCGGAATGCCGAATTTTTCGCACAGGGATGCTGTCAGTCGTGCTGATGATTCATACTCGGCTTCGGTATAAAAAGAGGAGTCGGAGACGAAACCTTCGTGCTCAATGTTCAGCGTTATTGAGTTCCAGCATACAACAGCCCATGCCCGATCGCTGTCGTTCACGAACTGGTCAATATAGCCATCCTGGCTTCTTACGAGGTAATGGGCACTCGCTTGATCGCTGACGTTTTCAAATAAAGAGACAGCGTAATCAAACTGTTCCTCGGTATCGTGAATAATCAAGAAAATAATTGGTGCACCGCTGCGAGAATTATAGCTGGGACTTCCGACCCACACAGGTTTAGGGATGGGATCACCGGGTTTTATGAATCCGGTCGCCTTCACCGGTTCGGGAAAGCCACTGAGATCTACAGATTGAGGCAGGATTACGATTCCATCTGCGTCGACGCCGGATTGCACATACTGGAGAGTATGATACGCGAATTCCAAGGCTATGTCAGGCTGAGGAATCCCGCTGTATCTAGCGATTACGCCTGACCAAGTCGGCAGGCTATCTGTTACGACCATCGACTGTTTGTTCGTCTGGTTTCTGTATTCCGACAAGAGCGCTGCGGCACCTCTGATGTTCAGGTAGGGGTCGCTCAACAAAGAATCTACAGGCAACCCGATCAGCTTTGCCGCGCTATCGAGCGAGTACGAAAATCTGCTATCATTACGAAGGCCCATCACCCCACGGTCTCCACCTGCGACTCCTTGAGACCAATGGGTCTCGATGTAACCAATTGCTTCAAGAATTGGAGCCGGAACATTGAACTCGCTTGAAACAGACTGAAAGTACTGAGTGCACTGCGCTGGGGACTGAGCGAAAGTTTTTACAACGATCAAGGTAATGACAACAAAAATTGTTTTCATGCGGCCCCTGTTTTGTATAACGGCTGATTGTGTAATACCCCGGTCATCTCTAAGGCTTCTTTTCCTGAATCGTGAGACTGTAGTCGAACTGATTAAAGTATATGTTACTCTCATCCGTTTCGAGTTCTCCTCTTTGAAAGTCTACATCATCGGACCGAAAATATTTCTTTGCCGGCATAAGAACCTGGTTGTTGTCAGAGTTTGCGGACATTCGATATTGGTCGAGCCCTCCAAAATAGAACTCGTGCAGTATCTTGCGCTGTTCTGGAGTCAGATCCATCATGTATCTTTTTGCGAGAATTCCCATATATGGATCGACGGGTATCCAACCATAAGGGGAAACGTAAATCTCAGTCCAGTCGTGTATATCTTTTGCACCAGGAAATGTAAACCAGCCAGACTGCCAGCGAGTTGGAATGCCGTTGTAGCGACAGAGTGCTATGAATAGCATCGCTTCCTGTCCGCAGTCACCGTATTTCTGTGTCAGACAATAGTCGCTGATATTACTTATTGTCGAATATTCTCTAGCGAAGCTGTATTTAATATTTCTAGAAATCCAATCGTATATCTTCTTTGCCTTAAGGAGCGGATTGCTCTCTCTGCCAACAATTTCTTTTGACAGTCTTGTGATTTTGTCGGTGAAAATTAGATTGGGAGCCTCCATGGTGTATTTCACATAGGTGCTGTCGCTTTTGTTGTATGGTTGTACCCTGTCTCTTTCAAGATTAAAATGGACGCCGAAAGTTTCATACGAGTACTCGATTAGGAATCTCGTCGCCCCTTCGGAGTCCGTCGGTTGTTCCATGTAGACGGACCGAATCTGGCTCTCCTCTGAAGAAATGTCGACAGGCCTGCTTGAGGATGAAACTAAGGAGAACCCTGTCTGGAAAGGAAGTTTTCTTGGAACAGGGATCCATGCCTTTACGGTCTCACCGGGTTTTACTACACCGGAGTCCGTCGTCAGTGACATCTTTACAACAAAGACTTTGGGCAAAACATACGGAACTCCAGAGCTGTCCGAGGCTTTTTCAATTAAGATGCAATTAGATAACAAAGCTTCGTGAAATTTGTATTCCTCCGGGGGTGGGATTCGTCTTGTGGCGATATCAGAATTTCGGAAAAATAGGTTGCTTCTGCTCGTCCCAACGAATCGCAATGTATCGTCAATCATTCGTGCGTCGAATTTTCCCTTTCTTATCCATCTCTCAAATTCCCCTTTCGAAATATTCCTGATGCTATGCGCGAGTTCAGCATACAGCTCGTCTGCGGCCAAGGAGTAGTCAATTCGAATACGTCTCATTCTTTCTAATTGGAAATGGATCTCATCTTTTTCGGCAGGAGACAAAGAAGCAGACTCTTCATGAAGGATCTTCTCAAGCAGCGACGACGCTTCTTTGAATTTTCCACCGTTCTCCAGCCTAAGCGCGCTGTGATATGATTTCGTTTGCCCTAAACAAAACGATAACGCGATGAAAGACAAGAGTAATGTGTTACAGATCGACGATAACCCGGGACCGCATCGGAGCATTTGTCTACCCTTCCATCATTTTTCGAGGATCATTTTCCTGACCTGAACAACTCCCGACGATGTTGTCAGGCGATAGAAGTAAACGCCGCTTGCGAATCTGGAACCATCGAACTTAACCTGATATTTCCCCGGATTCTCCTGTTCATTTACTAGCGTAGTAACTTCTCTCCCAAGTACGTCATAAACTTTTAGCGTAACGCCGGTGAGTTCCGGCAACCAATAATCGATTACTGTGGAAGGATTGAATGGGTCAGGATAATTTTGAAACAGCGAATAACCCGGTGAGATAGCAGGCCCCTGAGAAATCGCGGTCAACGGCCAGGCCGATGTGTACTCGTTCCATACGAACGGCGAATCAATCTGTCCATATTCCCAGAGGCTGACACCAGCATAGTGGTACGCCTGCTGTGACAGACTGCAAAAACCTGAGATATCGCCGGGCCTGACGTTGTTGCTATAACCGAAATATTCTCCCTGACCGATGGGCATTATTGGTTTATTCGCCGCACTATCTCCTTGCTTAACCCAAGTTTGTGTGTACGAAGCGAACTGGCCACTCATGAGGCTAAGCTCGTTTTGAGGTGTCGTCGGTCTCGCGGCCCAATATGTCTGCGGCATGTTTACCCGGACTCGGTCGAGGAAAGTGGTCCAAGGGAAAGTGTTGTGCCCGTCCACACGTGCCCAGGATGTCAACCCGACAAAGCTCTCGGGATGATGAGAATGAACCGAATCGCAATATGCTTGTGCTGCCGGCACACGGCTTGCCAGAGTATCGTATTCTATTTCAGCATCGATAAGAAGGCCGTCGATGCCTTTGATGCTGAGAATCATATTGGCGACGTCTGTCTCAGATGCGGAGTTTCCCCAGTAATGAGGAACTCCGTAAACATATTGAAATGCAAATATCTTTATTCCATTACTATGAAAAATGGAGGCGACGCTATCCATACTACCATACTCTGGCACCGCCCAATTGTAAAGCGAGTGATCTGCGCTGTTGTAGTAGCTATCACCATCTCCGACTTTGATGACGACCCACGTTACTCCGACGGTTCTTAATTTATTGATTACTGCACCTAAGCTGCCGCCGCTTGCATTCCACAATTGCCAAATCCACATACCCTTTCCTTCGATAGGAAGAGCACCCTGCGCATGAACCGAAGCTGAAATCGTCAACGCCCCCAAAAGAGCAAAAATCCTATTCCGCATTATTTTGCCACCCCTTTTCCTACCTACCGATTTCGAACGAACCAACTATCCTATTGAACTGCTCTACCGTAACATTCGACGTGTCTCGCATCGTCCCTAGAAGTTCTTCGCTAATTTCCTCGGTGGTCAATTTCCTTCCGTCGACCTCTTCACCGGGTTTTCTCGAGCTAACATCACTAGCAAGCGAGAAGGTATAATATTCACCTGCGTTCTGCGTGTAGCAATTTATCATGCACTCCCATGCTCCCATTCCTGCGTAGACAACCCAGTATTCACGGACAAATTTCAAGGAATCAGACATTGTTGTATCCACATAAACTCGATTCTTCATTAACCGCTCACTTTCAGGGATGTCAAGGTACAACCTACCACCATACGTTCCCTCCAACTCAACGAACGGGCGCTGGCTCACGGAGACATGTACTTCATTCCTTTCGTTCGACGGCCCCTGGAGTTTGATCACATATTCATCCTTACTACGTCGAATTAGCGTCCCATAATACTGGATTTTGAATCTATCTAAGATGGTCACATATGCACTGTGTGCTTTGGCTATCTCACTATTCTGCGCTTGCGCCAATTCTCCGAGAAGAATAAGCAGCACCCAAATCATGAAATAGAAAACTTTTATCTTCTTCACCTGCTCACCCCAATCCTTGTTCTTCAATCCCATCCCCATCCTCCTCTCTAATCCTCCCGTTCATCAGAACAGAATTCCAGAGAGGAGGACAGGGCAGGAACAAAATTACTTCAGTAAGACCATCTTCTTCGTCATCTTGAAACCGTCTGACGTTACAAGTGAATATAGGTAAATACCCGAGGCAAATCGATCACCATTAAATGTGACGAAATGTTGTCCGGCAGATTGTTTCGCATCGACTAACGTGGCCACTTCTCTTCCAAGGACATCATATACTTTGAGAGTAACTTTGACGTTGTTTTTCAACGAGTATTCAATCTTAGTCGTCGGATTGAACGGGTTAGGATAATTCTGCGACAGGATGTATGAAGTCGGTCCAAGAGAGGTCTGATTAACAGCCGTCACATGTCCCGTGAACATCTGGACACAATTAATATTAGAATTGAAGACAGCAACGTATGCCGTATCCCCGCTTGGGCTGAACGCAATTCCTCTGTCATCGATGATGGTGGTCTTCAGGGAATCCGCACCAATTCCAACTGCTGTCAGATTCCACTTTATGCTGTCCTTAAGCACGGGATTAGATGGATTCGTCATGTCGAATGCGTACCAGGAAAGCGGACTAAAGGCTGTGTCGGTGTTTTTGTCAGTCACGGGACCACCAGATCCACACCAGAGGTATCCTGATCCAGGCTGCCATGCCATGGATTCAACAGACAGGCCTTTAAGAAGCGTGTCTTGAAGGACATATTGGCTGAGAGTTCCTGCAGAACTGTGATAATGCAGGACAACAGGTGTAATCGCCGTATCCTGACCCGAAATTATCTGAAAATTTGCAAAGTATGGGACATAGACATCATTCCCATCGCCAGAAACTGCAATCGCTCTGGCAACGCCATTGTATTCCGAGGTATCTATTGACTCTGCTACCTGCGTAAAATCAGATGTGAGTGCGATCGGACCGGTTGGCGCGCCGATAACACCGACCGTGAACACTTCGCCTGCGTTATCCACCGCGCAACTTGCGAGTGAACTCGCATATCCCGGTATCGGGTTCTCGATCTTTTGTATTTCCGTCCCATCGTGGTAGTCGAGCTTTATTATATAGGCACTCGGAAGAGCCATGTATATGTCACCGTCAGAGGGGCCGGTAGTCATTCCGTATGAATACGAAAATCCCATAATACCTCCGTTAAGAGTGTCCTTTACCGTTCCATCTCTACTCATGAGAACATGTAACGGAGAGAACGATGCCTGGGAACCATCCGAATTGAAGACGTAGATGCTCTTTACAGGTATCATACCTCCTCCAGTTCTCGCCAAACTATCGTCATACCTATATGACGCCATCCAGACTCTTCCCATAGGATCAACTGTCAAGGCATTATTTATTCCGCCTCCACTAATGACCCCGGGATTGAAGCCTGAATCCGGGAATATTTTGACAAATTGCCAGCCCTGTGCGTTAGCTGAACAGACAGACACTGCCATCAGCGCAACTACAGCCAGGAAAATTTTTTTACACATTGTTTATTCCTCCTTTGAATGATTTGTTTTTAAAACTTGCAGGTGTAAGAGCTAGACACACCGTGTCGTGACAAACAAAATCTTCCGATATCACCTCCTACTTAACGAGTGTTATTCATTCGATCAAATCCTCCCTTTAACAACAGACGAGAAGCATGGCGGAACCGCCTTTCATTGTATTCCATAATATGGAGCGCCTTGTTTTCTTGCTACGATTTTCAAAATGCCGAAGGTTGCAGTACTCGCAAATAAATTCTGCCCAATCCATGCGAAGGATTTACATGGAGAATTGAGTACTTTACCGCTAACATACAAAGAGTAAGGTTTGTCTATCGCACCTCCTGGATGGACCACTAACAGGTAATCGGTCGCCTCCGTCGCCACAAATAAATCGCCATCCGCAGAAAAAGTTATCGCATAGATGTTGTTACCACCTGCCGGATCCTCGGCGAGATCAAAGTACACTTCAGGAGTTCCGAGTGAATCATTCACCAGGGGAGCCCTGTAGACTTTGTTCGGTCCGCTTCCCGGATTGGAAACAAAATACAAGTATCCATTGTAGTACCGCACAGATCCGACACTACCTGTGAAAGGAAACAGTTTGGTGCTTGCATCGGTCTTTATTCTATAAATCCCATAACTTGGCACTCCGTTTACTGTTACGCTCCAACCTGCCCACAAATTATGATTCGGGTCGAAATCAAAATCTGAGAATGCGCCGGAAGGGACGGGAGCCCAGGCGGTCGACGAAGTCCCTTGCGAAAGCCGGTAAATTGCCCTAACACCCTTCGACGCATAGATAAAATTGCCAGGGCCGAACTTGATGAAAGGCCAATCCACATTACCCGTCGTAGACAAGGCATAAGGCGAAGCAGCTACCGTCCCGTCGGAAGTAATCCTGAATATGCCTTTGTCTTTGGTCCCAAGAGTCGCATTTGAGATCGACACATAGAGATTCGAATCTGGGCCCGTGCAGATGCCGTAAGCATTATCGCCCGTTGCAGTCGGCAGATTGCTAAATGGAGTTATCGCGGCAATCAATTTATAACTGTAAACCGGACTAAAATTTGCCGCACCGATCACGGATACCCTTACCTGAATGGTATCTCCCGATATAGCCGGAGCTTTCAACACTATTTTGGTTGGACTTGCACTTATGATGGGACTGTAACCATAACCATAATACGAAAACGCCTTTGTAGTATAATTCAGAAATGAAACCTGGTCGCTATCTAAGTTTGTCAGAAAATTCTTTCCATAAATAGTGAGGGTATCAATCCCAGCAAGCGCGCTCCCTTCGGGCGACAGGCTGTCTACGACCGGTTGCGGACCATTACCGAGGCCCGGGTTATATAAAGTAGGCGACTCGACTTTTGTGCAGCCAACCATATTCAAAGCCACCGCGATGGAAACCGCCAGCGTGGACAGACAAATTCTTAATTTATTCCTCATTTTGCATCCTCACATCAATAAGCAACGACCAACGAAAGTCGCTGTACATCCGAAAATCCGCCAGTAAACGGCGTCCAGGAATAATCGATACCGAGATTAATACCCGCAATGTCCTCGTGTAAACCAACTCCGGCTGTCACACCATATACATCGTTGTTAAACATGTACCCGCCTCGGAGCGATATTATCCCCATGAAAGTGTATTCCGCTCCGACATCGACTTGTTCAGGATAGTCTCTCGGATGAGTGGCATCCACAGCTAGTACCAATGATTGCGAATTGTCGTCTATGTTCCACATATCGAGAAGGTTCATTGAGATTCCAAGATTGAAAATGAGCGGAAGGTCAAAACTTTCCGCCTCATACTTGAGTTCTCGGGAAAAATTTCTTAAGTCCATTCCAAACGCCAGGCTCTTATAACCCGTTTTGTATATCATCCCAAAATCGAAGGAGACGACATTCAATTTCTCCTCTTTGGTAACATAGCTTCCGTTGCTGTTGATGTTGGTTATGCTAGAACCGAGATCCTGAACCACATAATTTACGTCGCCACCCACAGCAAACTTGTCAGTGAGAGCCTTTGCATAACCTACTCCGATGGAGTAGGCTGCCGGTGAAAATGTCCCTATATCCTGGTATCCTTCCACATTGTTCGCAATTATCGTTTCCTGTAAATCCCCATAGTTGACTGATCGTACAGTCAAGCCGAAGACACCATACTCATCATGAGATGGGACGAACGCCACGCTGCCGTAGAAATGCTTGATGCCCGCAATCCAATCTACCTGGCCCAAAGAAAGGGTCACAGCATTTTCGATCCTCGCCATGCCGGCAGTATTGTAGAACATCGAAGTGGAATTACCATCTAGTGATGTCACCGCCTCACCCATCGCTTCGGCTCGAGGATCAGTGGAAACATTCAGGAAGTCCAAACCCGATTGCGCCAGTTTCTGTTGGCCAAAGGCTATTGAGGACACAAGAAGCGTTATTCCGACAAGGGAACGGACAAAGAAGCCATTAAGGGTCTCGTCATGACGTTGCACAATAGATCGCACCTCTCTGCGGTCGAAACGACAATTGCTATTCATCTTCATTCTAGTTTCCGTTTTCATTTGGTCACCTAATGACTACGAATTTCTTTATGGCTGTCTGACCTTGTGGAGTTTGGAAAACCACGATGTAGATTCCGCTCACGACGATTTGATTAGAAGATGTCGTCAGATTCCAGTATTCATCACCGCTTCCGTTTACATGCTGGATTGTTTTTATCAACTGACCCAGCTCGGTATATATCTTGATCGTACAGACAGGCGGGATATCGAGAAAACCAATCTGGTTGGGCTCGCCGACATAACGAAGTATATTTTCATTTGCAGAGATATTGTAAGGGTTAGGAACTACTCGAATAACATCTCCGAAATTTATGTCGTTTTTGTTGATACCCGAAAAAGTTATCAGGCTGTCGCCCCTTCCGGTATTTCTTACAATTGTTCCGGAAGCTGGCGGACTGGCGGTCCCTCTGCATGTTATCGTACCTGAGATGCCAGGGGCAGTCCCGGTGACACTAACCGACAGGACAGTGAATATTGCGCTCCCATTGGTATAAAGGTCACCTACTTTTGGTGGCGTCGTTATTCCGCTAACCGTGAAGACACTCTTCACAGGTTCCGAAACACCTGGCCTGAGTAAATGGGCGGGGTCATACGTCTGCGTATAGTATCTGCTGCTTTCGAGTGCTACACCCGATGGTGTACCGTTACCACCGGGATTATCAGCCGGACTTCCGACAGAAGCGATGTAATAGTAATAGTCTATACCACGAACCGCCGTGGTGTCGTTGAAACTCGTTACGTTGGACGGGCATTGATAGATCAAGTAGTACGTACTGTCGACCAACCCCTTAGCTCGGTATATTGTGAATGAGGTGATCGTGGGACCGCCCTGCGGAGGAGTCCATGAAAGTGCAATTTTGTCACCACCCGAAGTCACGCTGAAAATCGAAGGTGGTTGCGGAGGTTGTGGTAAGCTGTATCCGGAATTATAATTCGCAATCGCACTTCTAAAGGTCTGGAACAACGAATCTCTGCCGGTGTAAACGGAATCGTCTTTCTGTGCAGGGGTTATCAGCCCTAATTTGAATTGGCGGCCAATCCTGATACAAGCTTCACGGCTCAGACCAGCGGCAGCTTCTGCCATCACGATGTGGAAACTTTGACCGGGAGCGAGATTGTAAGGGCCATAACCGTTCGCCACATCCATTCCACCGCTTGTCCCGAAAGATGGGTCACCGCCTAGTCCGACCTTATCTGCTTCACGCTGACCAGACCAGCTGACGCCGGAATTCCAGCCAACGCCGTGACCCGCAGACATCAATGTATATTCCTTCTGCATCATCGGCCCGTTGAACTGGCTATTATTTGACTCAAGTCCATCATCGTTCGCCACATAGGCCGTTGTGCTTGGTTCATTTGGGTCGTCCGAAGTGTCCGTCGCAGATTTATCGGCGTGAATGGTGCAGACCCCTATAAACTGTGTCGCACCAAGCCTACCCAGAGTATCTGAGGCGGGTGGACCTGGTTGTGCAGAAGAGTTTACCCAAATAGGCCCTCCTATGTTATCGCTTGGTGGAGCACCGGCGACGCCGAGGCCTGGCATTCCAGAAAGCGTGAATGCTCCGTATGATGGGTTGTTAAAATTCCCTAACCACGAGTATGATGCTCTGACATCATTGGCTTGAAGAGTGTCACTTGTTCGTACCACACCTCCGAAAAACGGAGCACTTGGCTTCAAACCATCTCCTCTATTGTCACTGTCGGTTCCAATTCCCCAGCCGGACGAATTCGCTCCTATCACATAACGAGTATCCGCGCAAACTGCGTATCTGTACTGAAAGAAAATGCGAATGCTGTCGAGACTTTGACTTGGAAGCGTGCCATATCCGGTCTTCCCCGTATTTGTAAATGTGTAATCGTATATGACATAATTGTCATTAAACTGTTGACTGAAACCGATTATTTTTCTCACCATCGTCAATCCTATCGAAGTACACACGCTGTCATAAATCAGTCGGTCTTCTTTCAGACTTGAGTTCGTATTGTCTTCGTCGGGCGGAATATTATACGATGGAGATAAACCGCTTCCGCCATCGACCAAAACTTGTGGCAGAGCGAATCTATCAGTGGTTGTAAACGCCTGCGGAACAAATTCAGATGCGTCACTGTCAAACCTCGGTCCAAAATGTATAACCTTGACCGGCCACACCGTTCCCGATGCGTCTTTGAAGTTCTGCACTCCGATCCACAGTCCTTTAGCCGCTTCCATGTCCTGGTTGGGATAAATTGCGGGCCAGCGATCACCATCCTGCTGCGTTAAGACTCTTTGCTCTTCATATTCACTTCCGGCATTTGAGTACCAGCTCTGGAATGACCCGATGTCCATCCACTTGGTCGCGTATTGCGCGGACGCACGATCACCCAAGAGGAGGAGAAAAAATAATGCGATGTAAAACAAGCGACTTGATCCATGTCGTACGCTGAGATGACTTGTTCCAATTTTAAAATTCATTTCTTCCTCATTTCTTACGGTATGTCATAGGTGAATCTGATTCCGTAAAAGAACGTCCTTGGATTCAACATGGACAACTGCCAGAGCTCGGGCATGCGGATGTAAGACTTGCTCGACGACTGATAATCTCCAGGCCTGTCATTCCCGGGCGTATTAACGTATCCCAAGGGATGGTGAACAGAATCGCCTGCAATGGAGACCGGCAGGTGAAGCGACTCCATGTAAGCATTAAAGTCGGTACCATTGTAGAAACCGTAATAAGGCGACATGTATTTGTAGTTGAAGATATTATAGATATCCGCGAACAGTTCCATGTCAAGGCCGTAAAAATGGAATCCCCGGCTTATTCTTAAGTCAAAATCTAGGTAATCAGTCCATTCAACATTATTCTGGACTCCTGGAATAGTCGCGCCGCCAGACCATGTGAGCCAAGGCCCTGCGGACCAGTTGCCGAGCAAATTGACATGCCAATCAGCCAGAGGTTTGATGCCGTTCCAATTTGGACCGAACCAATTCGGCGTGAAAAAGTCCAGATTCAGTCTTGCGTAAGGCTGAGGCAGGGGTTTTGTCTGATAAAGATCAGTATAGTATGTTAGATCATAATTCCGTTGATCGGCAGGACTTTGATAGCTTGTTCTGTATCCAAAGTTACCCCACGTTTCCACCATGTATGTATAATTCACGAACCCCTGGAACCAATCGCCTCTGTTCTTTGAAAGGGTTATTTCAAATCCTCTTATGTCCTCATAATAATTGGGAGTGTACTGAGTGTAATCAACCTTTGAGTCTGCGCTCACATAAGTTGTACCTGCGTACAGACCATCAGGAGAACCATACTGGTTAGCAATATCCTTATAATATCCCGCAATGTGAATCAGATACTGGTCAAGCACGCTTTGCTCGAAGCCCAATTCATAAGCAATGGTTCTCGGCAGGGGATTATTCGGATCTGCAACCAAGCTCACATTATTGGTTCCCGTCAATCTACGAATCAGATATAGGTCGTTGGGATTGGGCATGGAATAGAAATGGCCATAATTGAAATACAATTTTGAATTATCCGTTACTGGAAAAGAGATGCCAAGTCGTGGTTCCACGTAGAGAATATTCTTGGTTGGTGCTTTCGTCACCGTATCAAGCCCAATCACGTCAGCACCAGAAAAGATGATCGAATAGGGATTATCGATGCTGTACCATTCTCCGCCGGCATGAGAATCATCCACTCGGACGCCCAGATTCGCTATCATACCTTCGAACTCGATCTTATCCTGCAAATAAGCCGACGCGCGAAGTGGAAACGTATGCCAATGTGACCACGATGTGCCTGTCGGCAAATAAGCGTCAACGGTTGCGTAGTTAACATCGTTGTCAGTATAGTCGAATTCTAAGCCGGTCTTGATCTGGTTATGCTCGTCAATCTGACTCGACAAATCAAATTTCGCATTGTATTCCGCAAGCCTGCTGCTGTCACGCGACGTACTCATTCCAACACTCATCCTCATTCCGTCGATTGCAGTCGAAGGAAGCGGCCAGAACCCCACCGGCGCTTCATCAGCGAAATAGTAATTCCCGAACTGATAGATGGAGGCTGTATCACGAAGCGGGCCAGGTGCCGTGTGATATTGAGATCCTGTCTCTCGTAGGTTTATCTCGTAGAACGTCGATGGGCTAACCACGTCCGAGAATTTTGCTCCGATCATGTTGAAATTCACTTTTGTCGGCGCCCAGTATTCATCTGTAAACATCCTCGCGTCTATGTAACTCACCTCGGATAAAACACTCGAAATACCTGAACTCGAGCTGAATATCCCCGGCTGTCCTGCGTTGCTGGAATTGGTACCGTCCTGATTGACCAGCATCCCTTCAAGCTGGAGCGACATCCCCGGTCCAACGTCCGAGGTCATCTTCAATGATCCACTATAACTTCTGTATGCGTCAGTCGCCAATGGAATCATGTACATGTCCTGCTCGCTCACGTATGACGCCCAGAATCGGAGATTACCGAGCTCCTTGCTTATGACTGGAAAAGGTCCGCCGAAGCTGGCGTCTATATTGTAATTGGGTTTCAGAATTGAAAAATCTTTGCGGTGCTGCCACTCCCAAAGTTTCTGGGCTGCAGTTGGACTCAGAAATTTACTGGAGTCGCCTCCGGCCAATGACTGTTCTGAAGTTGCAATCCATCCAGGAAAAGTTGGATATATGGACTGGGTCTGTGGATTCCACATACCGTCGCTCGTACCGTAGTACGCAACTGCAGGATCCATGTAAGGCCTGACATAATACGTGTTGACGCCGTTCAATGCTCCTCCAAAATTCTGCGGTTGCGGAGGAGCTACTCGTGAGAGTAAGCTTATCGTGTAGTGTTCAGTGCTGCCATTGTTGGTCGTAACATTCACTACTCCGGATCTGACGTCCCCATATTCTGCATTGAATCCTCCGGTTTGGACTTGAATGTCCTGGACAGACGTCATGCTGACGTTAGTGTATGGCGCATTGCTTCTTGCATCACGAAGAGTAAAGCCATCTACCATAAACGCGGTCTGATCGTTTCCACCGCCTCTTATCACAAGACCGCTTTGAATTCCCGCCTGAAGTTGAACTGCCCCCGTAATGCTCACCGTCGGAATCGAAATCACTTCGTCAGGAGTAAGATTGATCGTGCTCGCTGAAACGTCTTTTTGTATGACAGGCCTCGAAGCAACTATTGTGACTTCCTTCCCTGTAACCGCTGCCTCGGACAATTTCAAATCGATCTCCGCCGTTTGGTCGATTGAGACTCTTACATCTTGGACAGTCGTCGGCGAATATCCAACCATTGACGCTTTCAACGTGTACGTCCCGGCAGCCAGGTTCAGAATCGCATAGTATCCGTTCATGTCCGTTGAAGCTCCTATATTTGTTCCCTGTACCACGACAGTTACTCCGACTAATTTTTCGTCCGTCGCCGCATCAGTCACAGTGCCCGCAATCTTGCCCGTTGTCTGAGCAAAGACCAGGGAAACCATTGTTAATGTAAACAGACAACCTCTGATGACAACTTTATTCATCGCAATACTCCTTTACAGGGAACTAAAGCCATAGTGTCTCGATGTGTTTCTCATTTTCGCGGGAAGTTTTTTGCGGCGAAAGGCGAAAAGATCTTCGAGGATTCCGCACCATCTGTGACACGATAAGGTTCTGAGATTTTAGAAAGTGGGTACTTTTGACTGGAACGCTTAATCAATACTCGATCAATTCCTCCGGTCTTCTAATAACGGATCAGGTCACGAAAGAGTTTCAGACTTACTCTAATGAAAGGATGCAATGGACCAACTTGGGAAATGATGAACTGCGCGCTCGCCGGAATGCATCCACTTTTGAGAGGTAGTTATGAGGTTAATCTCTTGCTTGCGGACAACGCAAGTCTCCTTTCCCGTTTGTACTTAAGCATCTACTCAACCAACTATTTGTGAGCCACAGTATGATTTTCTGCTCACAACTGAAAATAATACTTTAATTAGGCGTTGTCAATACTTCCCAAAATGTTTCGGAACAAAAAGTTGACAAATCGCGGAAGGAAACCATGCTCCGAGAAATTCACGACCTTTGGGTTTATAAACTTTATCTATCAAATGATGATCCAACATTTCCACTATTTGCCAACAAAACTCCTGTATATCAATTCCGAGATTTTTGCTATGAGAAGTTCGCCTGAATTGTCTATGATCCAACGCAGATCTTTGTTGTTGCTTGTGAAGGCACAGAGGATGTAATTCACCCTCGGCGTATAGATGATTGCGCAATCGTTTCTAGTTTCGTCTAAAGCTCCAGTTTTATGGGCGATTTCAATTGTGCCTCTGTAAGTAGGCAGGAAGCGAGGTACACTCGCATTATAAAGTTGATATCTCATCAACTCGACCATCACTATGGAGCTTTGCGAATCAACGACCTCACCTGCATATGATTTGAAAGATAGAATGCTGCCTCCTGTGGTGTCGAGACACCTATGGCGTAAGTCTTCCTCTGCAGAGAATCGCTGTAAACATTTTTGTCGAATATTTTCGCAAGCATCTTTGTCTTGGTCAAGCCAGATTGCTTGATGAAGTCGGTGACCTGCTCAACTCCTCCGACCCTGTCAACGAGCATATTTGCCGCTACGTTATCGCTCATGTTGATCATAAGCCAGGCAAGATCGCCTAAAGTCAACTCCAATCCATCATGCATGAACAGCAGTATCCCGCTCCCCGGTACTCTATCCGAGTTGTGAAGAGTCACCTTGTCGCTCATCCGGAGCACCCCCATCTTCACATCGTGGTACAATTTGCCCAACACATAAATTTTTATAACGCTCGCCGTCGGAAACATTTTATCCGCATTGTACGAAACGGTATCCCCGTTGGCAGGGCTCACTGCGTAGATCCCCACTTCACCTTTGAAATTTCGTGCAAGCGAATCGACCGTTGTCTGCAACGGCTGGGCATTGGAAATAATCACCGATTGCAATAAGACTAACAACACAATGACTGAAGTCTTCATATCGCCTCCATTCTTTAAGATTTATTAGTTCTCTGCGGCCACTCCATTTCGCTGATAACACAGAGGAACCGCGTTGCTAATTCCCTGAAATCTGATGAACTCCCAGTCCTGCTGCGTCACTCAGAAAGAGGTGCCCGTTTTCGTTTACCACTCCTTCGAATGGGTCGTTAGAAATCAGTACGTTACCGTCCAGATCGTTCCAGTCGACAAGCGGAGATATATGTGCTGCGGCAGTTATCCCAACCGACGATTCAATCATACATCCCAACATAATTTTCATGTTATGCCGTCGGGCTTCACCGATCAGTCTGCGGGCCTTAACCAGCCCGCCGTTCTTCTGCAGTTTTATGTTTATTCCGTCGTAGGCCCTGGATAATTCCGCAACTTCAAAATGCGATAGAGCTTCGTCCGCGATAACCGGCATCTCCACTCTTTCGTGGAGCCATATGGCATCATCAATCTGCAATGCGGGCATCGGTTGCTCGATGAGCTCCACGTTTTGGGCAGCAAGCCATTTTATTTTCTCGAGGGCATCTTCCTTCGACTTCCATCCTTCGTTGGCATCAACGCGAAGTGGTTTATCTGTGACGCTGCGAACCGCCTCAATTATTTCTTCGTCATTGACGAAACCCACTTTGATTTTTAGTACAGGGTAGTTGCTAGCTTCTTCAACTTTCCGAACGATATTATCTGCTGTATCTATTCCGATTGTAAAAGTAGAAATAGGCATCTTGCTTTTATCTGCACCGAAGTACCTGTAAAGAGGAATACCCACTTTCTTACAAGCCCAATCGTGAAGCGCAATATCAATCGCACATTTGGCACTGGGATTTCCAACAGCCAGTGAATCCACGTAATCGTGAGCGGCTTCGAGCCGAGACGGATCCGACAATCTTTTAATATCAATCCTCCTTAGAAATTCTTCGACCGTTTCCGCTGTCTCGTTATACCGAGCGTTCGGCGAAGCTTCTCCATAACCAACGATGCCATCTTTTTCGAATTTAACAATGACGACTGGTACGGTATCTCGTGAGCTCCTCGCGATTTTGAAAGTGTGCTTGAGCTTCAGGTCATATCGTCTGTAATCAAGTTTCATTTGCTCTTCCAGCGGATGATGGATAGAATTTAGATACGAAAAGATGGAAATAGGACCATCAGTTTATTTGAGCGGAATCGGTGGAAAGTGGAAGAATCCGTTTAGCTTCGACAAACCTGTTCAGCTCATATTCATCGAACAACGAGTCTGTACTGACAAGACTGTTTATCCTGACGAGGCTACTGGAGTGTATGAAATATCCCCCCCCTAAATAGATTCCGACATGAACAATCTCTTCAGGCTTTCCCGCTCCTCCCCTTTCACCGAAGAAAAGTAAATCTCCTTTCTTGAGATTGGAGAAATTACTCCCGGGATCGACACTCTTGCCGATGTTAACCTGCTGGTTTGCATCTCGCGGAAGATCAACATCGTTCATCCTGAAGACCGTCTTCACGAATCCGGAACAGTCCAAACCTTTCGTGCTCGTTCCTCCCCAGAGATATGGAAATCCGATAAATTCTCTTGCTAGACTCTCGATTCCGTCTGGCGTGGGTTTATGAACCGATGAATATTTATCGAGATATTCCGCGTCCGAACGTAAGACATACCCTACCCTACCGTCAGGCAATTCAATTTTAATAGAGGAGCCGATCACCGAAATCGGTTTCAGCAAATCCGCCATCACCACGTCAGACATCGTGCTGCCGCCATTTATCGAGCTTCGTACTGTCGAATAGACGGAAGTGACAATAATCTTTCTTTCCGCGTTATAAACCTCGAAATCCGACGAGTCCATCCGAACGAGGTTATCCGAATCTATCCATCCCAGGTAACCATTGTCGAACGGAGGCTGTGGAGTCGACTTAACGTAATACCATCCGTGAGATTCTCTGAGAACCGACACTGTATGTCCCAACAATAGCTGGTTCACCAGCTCGGAAGAATATCGCGGTGCGGCATACATGCTTGCCACGCTTACATCAACGATACCGTATACTTTCGGTTTAAGGTTCTCATCAGGCAAGACAGATATTGAATCGATAACCCCATCTCTCTCGAGCTTCCTCACGCACAACATCGCAGAGGTTTTTGCTTCGAGGTTGTCGACATCGCCCTTAACCACAATTCCTTGACGGGTTTCTTCTGCCGTAACTTTGAACACGGCGGTGCGTGAGTCGGGAGCAAACATAGTCCTTAGGGAGTCTAAACTTTTGTCGATCCGTGCGACAAGCATTCTATTGGAGTTGCATCCGACAATGGCTGAAATAAAGAACAAGAAAAGAATCCGCTTCATAGATCAATTTTATCCGTTAGTGGAATTTATGCGACATAGAATAAAATGGCAATTACCGGCGACCAATTCCTTTCATTTTATTTCTGACGCCGAAGCCGGTAGAATCCTCATCCAAATGCCGAATCACCTTTCATGCCTTCGTTCGATCAATTCAAACACTCTCTGCGATATCATTTTCATAGCAGCCCTCGACCTGCTTTCCTCCACGGGAACAAAACAAGAAATAATATATTTTGTCCTGCCATTATCAACTATTCCCACATCATTGGTCCAATAACTCCACCAGCCGGTCTTATGGTAGAACATAACGTTGCGTGTAAGTCCCCGGGAAATCTTTGTGGTATCGAGCTGCCTTCCCAGCAGCACTTTCATCTCCATGCTCACCCATGGATTTACGAGCTGGTTGGCGTAAATCCGATACATGAAATCAGCGGCATGCAGAGCGCAGGTCTGTGTCCCCCTTATATTTTTATAAGCTGAATCTTCATATTCCCTTCCAAGAAATTTCCTCGTCACTTCGCTGCCATACCATCCGTACTGGTGCATGGTTTCATTGATACTGTCTCTCGTTGCGACATCAATCAGGCAATTCGCCGCCGAATTATCGCTTCTTGTTATCATCAAGTCGAGTAGATAGTTTATCGTTACCGTATCTCCGTCTCGGAGGACAGGACGCGGATCCCACTCGATTTGCTTTTCCATATCAACTGCATTTGGAGACTTTACTATGTATGACGATGTAAGAAAGTAGTCCCCATCGCTTATTTCCTTCAAGACCTGCATTGCCACATACATTTTATACACGCTTGCGGGATAAGTGAAACTGCCATAATGAACACCGCCTAGTACCGGTTTGTCTCCGGTCAGATCCACTACAGCAAAGGAAATTGTTTCGATGCCATCAGCGCCTACGTTGAACGAGCTATCCAGATCAACAGATCTGACGATATCAGACAACGAATCAGAGAATTGATTATCAACTTTAAAGTAGGCTGGCATCTTTACTTCCTGAGAAAAACCGGTTGCAGGGAAAAATAGAAATCTCAAAGTTATGCAAAGGTTTGCGATAATCTTCACATTCTCTTTTTTTCCTCCTATTGGCCCTTTCGAACCATTGGAATTCATTTGCGCTTCCTCTCAATTGATACGGTCACTTCTATACGTCGGCAAAATATATCTTAAGTGGATGGGAATCTTGCCAGTGTTATCGCATAAGATGCAGCAGTCAGAATAATTTTGCAACTGTTTACGCGGAAAACTAGCCATATAAGTTGCGGTTAATCTCCGCTTCTTCTTCATATGAGAAGTAAATGGACAAACAAGGCGACAAGAGAACCGGGATGTCACTTCGACCGATGAAGCGAAATAAATATTATTGAAAAAATCTTTTCAGTCAAATGAAGCTATTTGATATGACGAATTTGGATGCGTGACAAAATCATGGCGGCTTAATATTTCAACGGATTGTGACTACTTATTCCGCAGGATTACTGCGTCCATATGGTTAATTACTCAGAAACAGTGTAACGTACCGTGATATATGAGAGCAAAAAATACACAGTGTATATGGTTGACGCTATTTCTACGGTTAACTAATATGGGACAAATTCAGTAAAGTGGTACGGTGATGCAGAGACAACAACCGTGGCCGATGTAAAATTTTAATTAATGAGAAGGAGAAAAACGGATGGGTACAGGACAAATGCTCCTGACAATAGGAGCAATGATGCGTTTGACGTTTATCTGACCTTCAATCCAGACGGCTCAATGACGGAAACTGATACCACAAGGTACATCAACGGAAGTAGTTGGTCAGTTAAAGCTAAAGACTCTACATCCAGCTACACGCAAAGCCAGCTTACTAATTCCAACGGACAGGAAGTTATTACGGTGGTTGATGGGGATGCGCACGTGCGGGGCACCGTGAATGGAAAGTTGACAATTGCTGTAACACAGCCTAGTACCCATCGGATAAGTTCAAGCACCCAATATTCTTCGGTGGCTCCCGGAAATGCTTTCGACAAAACGAAGGATGGTAATATTATTGTCGAGGGAAACTCAATTTACAACAACAATACAGACATGCTGGGCCTCGTTGCAGACCAAAGTGTCGTGGTAGATAACCGAAAGACTGCAGGCAACATAGAAGTGGATGCCGCAATTTTTGCAAGACAAGGAAGCTGGGGATATCTTGACTATATGGGTGATCAGACCGGTTATTATAACTCTGGTGTAGTGGGCAAACTTAAAGTGTTTGGTTCTATCACTCAGAATTCCCGCGGCCGTGTTGCCAACACCGACCCCGTGCCAACTACGGGCTTCAACAGATATTATGTCTTTGACAACCGCTTTTATACCAAGCATCCGCCTTTTTTTCCAGCCGCTGTCAATCAGTTTCAAATTGTGTCGTGGCGAGAATGAGCGATACTTTTTCTGACGCAGGTTATTTTTTTCTCGGTCTAAAACCTTCAAGTTATTTGTCGAGTTATCTGGAGTAATTTTCCGATGAATTTATTCGGGGATTCTTGGAGTGAACCTGTGTCGTCCGAACTGTCTCATCAGTAATTTGCGGGTGCCAAACTTCGAGTAGATTGGTCGAGAAGTCCGCTTCACCACATGTTTTTCATTTCTGCATTAGTTACAAACTCTTTGGGCGAATCCTACCCGCATATAATACCTGCAGTGATTCTGCTCTTATCTAAACTAATTCAAAAGGTTTTTGATAATCTGAGGGTAAGCGGGCATTGACCTGAGATTAACGCCTTTGCTTCACCTTTGTGACGGGCTGCCACGAGCTTTCAAATTTGGACCAATCGTTTTTCTTTCTTCATCAAACTACCAATACTACTTCTTCACCTTCAGATTCCATTGATCGAGATCTTTCAACACTGCATCGGCTGCAATCTGTTGTATCAGCTCACCTTCTTCTTCCGACAAACTGCTCCGGTAACTCAGCCCTTCCGGACTTTCACCGAATATCGCCGCATAAAATACACATGCTGCCAGATATGTTCCTCGCTCGTTGGGGTGGCTCCCGTCACTCCGCCATAAATCCATTTCTGGATGATTTTCCCTCGCTTTCATCCAGGCATACCCTACCGGCACTACCCCTTCGTTCAGTTCCCTCGATATCCCCAAATAGCCCCTGTTGATTTCAAGCTGCATGCTTTTGTAGTCCGCCATTCCACGCTCTGCCCATCCGTCCCTATGCGCCCAGGTCAAGAAGAAGAGCGGTGTCGATCCAGCTTCCCTGATTTTTTCTACCAGAGATCGCACCGCCGGATACATCACCGTGGTCCTCAATGGCTCTACCGACGGTATCTCACTCTGCTCTTGTAACACTACGTAATCCCATTTACTCGACTTGATTGAATCTAGCGTCCCGATGGAATTGAGATGGTTTTCCAGCGTCCAGCCACCATTGGCCACCACCGCTGTCTCAACTTTATGGTTCCCGGAGTTCGCCAAGGCTACGAAGGTATTAGGAAGATCATTGATATAAATATAGCTGTTACCGATAAACAGAATGCGAAGAGTGGCTTTCGAATCTTGACCTTCATCAAAGTTCTGATTCCTAGAACATTGATTGCAAACTAACAGAAGAACACAGATGACGGAGAAGCGTTTCATTTTTTCTTCTCCTTGAGCGAGTACCTAGATGACTTCCCCCATTTCCCGTAAAGGGAACCATTCCAGCTATACATTATCGTCGTCATTTTGTCGGAGTCATAGTTTTTGTACCATTCGCCTAGTATTTCGTAAATGCCGTCACCATCAACATCTTTTATCTCGTATTCGTCCCCCCAATACATAATTTCGGACCGGCCAAGACTATCTAACTGAGTGATTAGCTTGCCATCTTTCCCATCCCAATTGAAAATCCATAATTGGTGATTTACTCCTAGGTTCCCTGTAGCTTGGCCTACGATAATTTCTACTTTACCGTCTCGATTCAATTCGCCTGTTGCATCCATACTTCCCAAAGCTCCACTCGAAAAATCACTTGATAGCGGTACAGAACGCCAGAGGACAGAATCCAATTTGATGTTATATATGCCGACGAATCCGGGCATTGACGAATCAGAATTCTCCGCATCTGAAGCAAGAAAAATAAAGCAACCAGCAAGGGTATGATAAGGGTCTTTTATTCTCTCCTCGAAATATGGGTCCTTCAAAGCCGTTTCATGGTCTTCGATGATTTGCCGGTCGATGTCCGTTCCCGAAATGTAGCATGTGTGCCCGGTTATTCTCTTCACTTTAGCAGCAATTGAGTCCGTAATTGCTTCGTAATTATCTCCTTGAGAGAAGCTTGTAATGGCCGTAGCAAGATTTAAACATAATAGAATCACAGTAGCTTTAAGCGCTCGGGTCATGTGACACCTCATTGATCTTGTGGTTTGAATTCTTGCACATTTGAATATACCGTTCTGGCATATGAAGCTCCGCTGGGAAAAGGCTGATTGGTATGCCATATGGGCCAAACATAGTTTTTAAACCAGTACTCAAAACCATGAGGCCAATTTCCTTGATTTTCAAGTGTTGGCGTTAGTCCATCCTGCAACAAGTTTTTCACGTATCCCATCTATCAACAGGAACGGAACAAAACCGTTTTAAGTTGGGGCAGTGTTCCAGTGCGTTGAAACATGTTTTAGACCTAAATTTCCTTTGTTATTTGTTTGAACATAAAATTCCTTCACCTCTCAAACTTCGCGCGTCGGCAATCGCTCATCAGCTTGAGCGATTGCACATTGGCAACCTGACCTGCCCCCAATTGATGTACCAACGATTGCCAGCCGCTCAGAACACATATCCCAAAAGTCGTTGATTTCTTGGGATATGTGCCGGAAGACCTTTTTCCGACCGACACCTTCGGGCAAAAAATCAGAAGATTCAGATTGCTTCATGGCATGATTAGAAAACAACTTGCGAAGCAACTCCACATAGATGAAGTCACTCTCGACAAACTAGAAAAAAACGAAGGAAGACATCGCCGAGAGACCCTAAACAAGGCTGCTGGTCTTCTGAAATCAGCTTGTTAACGACGTTAGACTTCTTCTCTCTTCTTCGTTCAGTTCTCTTTCTTATGTTCCGTACCAACATTCCATTTGAGCGGCGGCGATACGCCGTCCGGTGGAACCGATTGTTAGCTGACCGTTCGTTCGCCGCCCGTGAGAAGTCCCAGAAGACGTTATGCTACGATCTGGCGAGATCGAAACGGTCAAGGTTCATGACTTTTTTCCACACCTCTATGAAGTCATTCACAAACTTCTCCTGGGAGTCTTTGCATCCGTAGACTTCGGCCAGGGCCCGGAACTGGGAGTTGGAACCGAAGATCAGATCGACACGCGTAGCGGTCCACTTCAATTTACCTGTCTTGCGATCAAGCCCTTCGAACACGTCGTGGTCTTCGGACACAGCTTTCCACGTCGTGCCCATGTCGAGCAGGTTCACGAAGAAGTCGTTGGTCAGAGCCTCTGGTCGCTTCGTAAAGACTCCGTGCTTGGTCTGTCCGAAGTTAGTATTCAGGACGCGCATGCCTCCTATAAGAACCGTCATCTCGGGCGCGGTCAGCGTCAGCAATTGTGCCCTATCTATCAGCAGTTCTTCGGCCGATACAGAAAATTTGGATTTGAGGTAGTTGCGGAAACCATCCGCGACCGGTTCGAGCACGGCGAAAGATGCCACGTCGGTCTGCGCCTGCGAAGCATCCATGCGTCCCGGTGTGAAAGGAACCGTTACTTTGTAACCGGCATTCTTCGCGGCCTTTTCGATGCCCGCGCAGCCGGCCAGAACAATCAGGTCAGCCAATGATACCTTCTTGCCGCGAGACTTCGCTTTGTTGAAAGCACTCTGGATCGCCTCCAAGGTCTTGAGCACCTTTGCCAACCGGGCAGGCTGGTTCACTTGCCAATCCTTCTGCGGAGCCAGACGAATGCGGGCACCGTTGGCACCGCCGCGTTTGTCAGAGCCACGGAAGGTGGACGCAGATGCCCAGGCAGTTGAAACCAGTTGCGAGATCGGAAGGCCGGAAGCCAGGATCTTACGCTTCAAGGAGACGATGTCCTTTGCATCAATCAGTTTGTGATTGACTTTAGGAATGGGGTCTTGCCAGATAAGCTCTTCTTTCGGAACCTCCGGGCCAAGATAGCGTGCACGCGGACCCATATCCCGATGCGTCAACTTGAACCACGCCCGGGCGAACGCGTCCGCAAATTGATCCGGATGTTCCATGAAGCGCCTCGAAATCTTTTCGTAAACAGGGTCAAACCGCAGGGAGAGATCGGTAGTCAGCATTGATGGCGCAATATGCTTTGATGGGTCGTGGGCATGCGGCACCGTTCCAGCGCCAGCCTCATCCTTCGGCTTCCACTGGTGCGCACCTGCCGGGCTCTTCGTCAACTCCCATTCATAGCCGAACAGGTTCTGGAAAAAGTTGTTGCTCCACTTTGTTGGCGTGGTAGTCCATGTAACTTCCAGGCCGCTGGTGATCGCGTCGCCGTTTTTGCCCGTGCCAAAGCTACTCTTCCAGCCGAGGCCCTGCTCCTCGATGCCAGCAGCTTCCGGCTCAGGCCCCACATGTTTTGCATCACCGGCGCCGTGGGTCTTGCCGAAGGTGTGGCCGCCCGCGATGAGCGCCACCGTTTCTTCATCATTCATTGCCATGCGAGCAAAAGTCTCGCGGATGTCCTTGGCCGCCGCTATCGGATCCGGGTTGCCGTTGGGACCTTCCGGATTGACATAAATCAGTCCCATCTGCACGGCGGCGAGAGGATTTTCAAGATCCCGGTCGCCGGAGTAACGCTTGTCATCCAGCCACTTCTTTTCGGAACCCCAGTAGGTGTCCTGTTCCGGTTCCCAGATGTCTTCACGCCCGCCGCCGAAACCGAATGTCTTGAATCCCATCGATTCCAGAGCAACGTTGCCGGCGAGGATCATCAGGTCGCCCCAGGAAATTTTCCTGCTATACTTCTGTTTGATCGGCCAAAGCAGCCTGCGTGCTTTGTCGAGGTTGACATTGTCGGGCCAGCTGTTGAGGGGAGCAAACCGCTGGTTACCGTGACCTGCGCCGCCTCGGCCGTCGCTGGTGCGGTACGTACCGGCGCTATGCCATGCCATGCGGATGAACAGAGGTCCGTAGTGGCCGAAGTCAGCCGGCCACCAGTCCTGCGAGTCTGTCATCAGGGCACGGAGATCCTTCTTCAGTGCCGCGAAGTCGAGCTTCTTGAACTCTTTCGCGTAGTTGAAATCCTCGCCCATCGGATTGGACTTGGAGGAATGCTGGTGCAGGATATCGAGCCGCAGCTGGTTCGGCCACCATTCTCGGTTCGATGTGCCTCTGCCGCCGGTTACCGGGCACTTGTTCTCTTCACTCATAGTATTTACTCCTTTCGTTGTGTAAATCGTTGGACAGAGCTAGCATGAATCGGATCTATTTCTCTATCTCTTCTTACATTGTTACGTGAAAAAAGGAAAAGATTTTTGCCCAACTACTGTCATAACGCAATACATTGTCTTTTTGGGGAAATGGATTACATCAATATCGCTCAGACGCATCATTACAAATTTCATAAAATAATATTATTAAATCAATTTTCAGTAGCTGTCGGTATTGGCTCATTTGGGACGTAACCGCAAAGAGCGCTAAGAAGGCGCAGAGGACGCAAAGGGAATTGATGCCTTTTTCTGCCGACCGAGCGTCTCCTTTGCGGCTAAATAACTCCTTCAACTCCTGAAGAAATTGAAACTGAGCCAGCACCTAGCTGTCTAACTCGAACAGGAAAAATCCTGCACCGAGACTACATCGATGCTAAACGTCGATGAAATGAGAATCGTCGGCTGGGAATTGATGCGCCGGAATTTGTGGGATCCACCGCCGGCCTCATAGCATTGGAGAAAACATTTCCAGAACAGTTTCAATCACGCCCGGAGTCCCAATAGAATTCAGACTTAATCATTACATGTTTGAATTAAATCTCGCGTCATGAACATTTTAAAACCCTTCAAAGCTTTTCCTGCGCTATGTATTCTCGAAGGGTGGTAGGCCTAATAGAAGGGTAACGGTCATTCATTAGATTATCCAGCTTACCTTCTCCGTTCAATTGAGCTCTGTAATACATCAGCGGCAGGTATTTACGGAAGTTCTGCTGGCCGTCCTGCTTTAGCTCTTCAATTCTTGCGTCCAGATCTTTCATTGAACCTAATCTTACCACCTCGAGCTTCCTACCTGTTTCAGTTTCGTAGACTCTCCATCTCTTCAAAACTGAGTGAATCGCCAGCAACGGAAAAAACCTTGGGAACAGATTTGTCATCAACAGCTACCTCAGCAGTATACCTGGCCGTATCGGCGTACGTGGTATAATCCATAAGTTGCTTTCCATCGCCCCAGAAATATGCTTTCTGTTCATCCACACTGATGATATTGATGAAGCCGAAGACGACCTTGCGATCAAGAAATCCTTCGTTCAGGACATGAACAACTTCAACACCACGACATTCGTCTTCGGCAATCGTCGCGAACTGTCTTCTCCAATCAGAGCTTACGATTTGGCCAACCTTTACTTTGAACATGTCAAGGGAAAAATCCGAGGGGATGAATCGTTTAACACCAGCCTCTCTTGCGGCGCCCAGCAATTCTGCCTGGCCGGCTATGATAACATCAGGGCCGCCTTGAATAGCAGAAATGACAGCTGTGGCTCCCTAACAAAGAGCACCGAGTCCCTTGCTATTACCTGCTGCTAGAGAACCCTCAACTATTTGAGCGCCCTGGCTTTCCAGTTCTACAACTTTGCCTCTGCTTTCTGGGCGTACCAAAAGTCTTAGTTGCACATTGGGCTTACCCATTAATTCCTTCGCGATGAGAGAACCTAAATCACCTGTCCCACCAACTAATGCTACAATAGTTTTTTTGTCCATGTTCATATCTTTTTATTCTCTCTCCTTAACTTCAATATTACAAAGAGTGCCTTTGGGGTGGGCTTTCTGGTTCCCTGATATTCCGTGTCGCGAATGCTCTCAATGTCAAAATGATCGGCGAAAATTCGTCCCATCATTTCCTTTGAGAAACGATAAGGTCCTCTGCCTATATCTGGTTCCTTGTCACTAAAACACTTTATGAATAGCAATCCGTCCGTCTTCAACAATCGACTTACTGTTTCTAAGTACTTTGGTCGGTTCTCCTCGCTCATCACATGAAAACATCCCCTGTCAAAAACATAGTCAAATTGTCGATTGACTTTGGAATTGAGTATATCGTCCTGGATGAACTGAACTTTGTCCGATAGCTTTGAGGCCCTCTTAACGGCATCTTTGGATATGTCCGTACCTGTAACGGTAAATCCTCTTTTTGCAAGTTCGATAGCTTGCGTCCCCGGTCCGGTGCCCAAATCCAGGAAAGTCCCCGACTTAATGTTATAATCTTTCAACGTTTTCTCGAGGTCGGGGTCGAGTGTGGGATAATACCAGTGCATTTCCTCAACTGGCATTTCAGCATAGACTGTTTCCCAGTCATACTTCCCTTGACGTTTCATTTTTTACTTTGGAATTAAATCGTTGTCCTTGCAATATCTCCTGACGGCTTCTTCAATAGTTGGCAAATCACCGAAGAGTTGCTTTTGTCTTTCCGTGTTTTTGCTGACGTAGACACCGGTGTTCACCCATTTTACCATTTCCAACATGTCACGCATGTTGCTGCTGAGGGCGGCAATAATGGGTGCAATTACTTTCACGACGAATGATGGGACAACTGGTTTAGCTTCGATCGGCTTCTTGAGCACTCTTTCAAAAGCGGCTGCCAATTTTTCGCCATTTACCGGTTCACTCCATCCTACATCGATAGCTGTGTTCAGTTCAGATTCTGGAAGGGTTGTGGCTGCCATGGCTGCATAACGGGCCAGGTCGGGCGTATAGATTGTTCCATAATCTACGTCAACAAAAAACACCGGCACGACGCCTTTCTTTATTTTCTTAAGCAGAAAATCCTTTGACCAGTCAAAGAAAGCTCCCGGTCTCAGCACAATGAACGGCTGCTGCTTTTCGGCAAGGTATTTTTCAGTCATGTACTTGTTATAGAAGTGGGGCACATTCTTGGCCTTATCGCTCTCGAGAATAGATATAAGTACAAATCTTGGAATGCCTGCCGTTTTAGTGGCATCAACCAGGTTTTGATATCCGATCGTATCTGTCTTTGTACTATCACCTTTTGAGTGTCTTGTGTATCCGGCGGCACTGGCGACTATTGCGTCAAAGCCGTGATTGGGTGAAAGAGCTTCCTTTAGAGAAGATTTATCCATCATATCACCGACAACAAAATTTTTAACGCCCATCTGTTGAAGTCTGCTTCTGTTGCTGGTTGCTCTAACCATTGCCGTAACTTCAGCACCCCGGTCTAAAAGGGCTTTCACGATTTTACTTCCTAATGCGCCTGTGGCACCCACTACGACAATCCTTTTTGTACTCATATTTTTTACTCTACTTTCTTGAACGACTTTTCTGTTAAGCCTTGAAAAATTAGCTTCGCCGCTTTACTTTTGCAAGTAGTTACACAAATGTATAGTAGTATCACAATGTAAAGCATTGAACAAAATCAGCGACTTATGAGCAAAAAAAAATTACAAAGGACCGAATTCAAGTGTTCCCTGAAAGACGTTTTGGATATTCTGGGAGGTAAATGGGCAATTCCTATAATCTACACCCTCCTAGATGGGACGAAGCGTTTTATGGAACTGGAACGCGGTATTCCAAATATCAATACCAGGATGCTGGTTAAAGAGCTGAAGAATATGGAGGCAAATGGAATTTTGGTAAGAGAAGTATTGGCCACCGTTCCACCGACTGTTAAGTATTCTTTAACCCATAAAGGTAAAAAATTGGGACCTATAATCACCGATTTGCACAAATGGGGAGAAGAATTTGTTGACTGATTTGTGTTGCCGCGTCCTCATCGGTTCAGCCACTTCTTGAAAGGTCCCAACCTCTCCTGGCTAACGATCACCACCTCCTCCATTGGCGGTTCCAAGTGGAGTTCGAGTTTGCCATTGAAGTACTTTTGGCACCATATTGTGCACTAACGAGAAGTTGGCGATCCTGCCAGACATTGGCGACCTGATCATCCAACAATTCGACGGCCGTAGTTTTCCTATCATGGTCATGGTACACACACATTTCAAATTAGGGCTATTAGAGTTTCCGCAATTCCACCCCTGCGTTGCCATTCTGGATGTCGAATTAATCGCCAAAAAGCCCATTTCCAAAGCCTATCCAAAGGCACTTCTGACCCTTGGCGATCACATACGAAAGAAACGACTTGACCTCAACCTCCATCAGATTGACGTTTCCAAGATAATAAACGTGGATGAAATGACCGTAGTAGGTTGGGAGTTGAATCATTGCGAACCACTTACAAGACATATCCCAAAGATTATCGGTTTTCTATGTTATCTGCCCGAGGACCTCTTTCCTGCGAAAACCCTAGGTCAGAAGATCAAACGGTACAGGCAGCTTCATGGCATGACCAGAAAACAACTTGCGAAGCAACTCCATATTGACAAAACTACGTTGGACCGTTTGGAAACGAACAAAGGGAAAACTTCGCGGGAGACCGTGAAAAAGATAGCTAATTTTCTCAAATCGCTCGGCTAAAAGACGCGCATAGTCTTAAGTACCAACTTGTTCCCCGGCCGCACAGGGCCGACTGCTTTTTACGTTTCGATACAAGGAATTTACCTTTATGCAAATATGGGACACGACCTAAGCACCTGGTCCAAGACCAAATTGATACACACACTTTGTTTGAAGCGACATTTGGTTGATAGGCAAGGAAGACGGGGCGACTTTGTTCATGCCCAATCTGCTGCAAAGCTCTATATTGTAAACTTGAATAATACCATATGCTGTAATTGTATCGATTCCATCTGAGGGAAACCAACCTTCTTCGCACCTGCAATGATTTCTTCAGTCTTGAGACGATGTTCCAGCGGCGGACCACTTTCCTCTTGTTTGTAAGGCCATTCCAAGATCGCGACCCGTTGCTTAGCGCAGCGCTTGGATTCGTAAAGCGCCTTAACGAGATCATCAGATTCGTGCAGGACATGACCTAAGAAGACGAGATCGAAAGTCTTATCGGGAAAAGGAATCTTCTCGACGGTCCCAAAGCGGAATGTTCCAGACGGAACGAACTCTTGCGCTGCTTTCAGCATGTCAGGGTTAGGATCGATACCCGAAACAGACACTCCTTCCTTCGCGAATGCTTCAGCAAAAATTCCACTTCCCGTCCCGATATCCAAAATGCTCTGTGCGTTGATTCCGTCGAGAACCGAAGGTACGACTCGTTCCACTTCAAGAAGTTCAATGCGTTCCGGATTTCGAAGCCGTTCGACTTCTCCACTATATCGTTTTTTGTGCATATCGTCCTGTAATCGACTATAAGATAAAACTAAATCTGTTGGCTCTTATCTAATGTGGTTCTTTTCCGGATGCGAGCATAGAGATAACGAACGGAAAGCAAAAGTGGGCATCGTTGCCCAAAGTCAGTGACGCCAAGAAAGAGCGCCGCAAGGCCAGCGAGATAAAGCCATACGCTTTGCACAGCATCGATGATAACAAGGACGGCAGCAATCCCCGCAGCGATAAATGCAAACAATCGTCGCAAGGAAATATGGTTTTTAAGAATTGACACAGGGAGTTATCCTTTAGCGGCTTCCTTCTTTGTCGAAAGCTTGAAAGGGACATATAGAGGGCAAAAGCTCACGATGCTTGTCAACAGGAAAATCACAGCCACGATTCCAAGGATGAGAGCCAGTATCCCATTGATCTGACCTGCCAGATAAAGAATGCCGATCAATAAAGCTATGATCACTCGAATTGTGCGGTCGACAGAACCCATGTTCTTCTTCATTTTAATCTCCTTTAAGAAATTTACAAAGTGATAGGTATCGTGGATATGATGATTCCGACAGCAAAACGGTTCACGATAAATAGGAGATTTCTTGACGGTGCAGGCTGAATCGTTTTCTTTCGTTTATCATCTCATTTAAGAAATAAGCAGTTTCAACCAAAGGAGTTTACCAATGCCTGAGCATTTAACGAAGCAGACATTTTTAGAAAAGATTTTTAATTACGAAAAGAACAAGGAATGGAAGTTTGAAGGTGATCTACCAGCCATGGTAGACTTCTGGGCTCCCTGGTGTGGTCCATGCAGGATGGTAGGACCAGTTATTGACGAGCTCTCGAAAGAATATGCCGGGAAAGTGAGCTTCTATAAAGTGAACACCGATGTGGAGCAGGAACTTGCGGGTGTGTTTGGCATTCAAAGCATCCCGTCGCTTCTTTTCGTTCCCAAAGATGGAACGCCCAAGATGGCTATGGGTGCACTGCCGAAATCCGAGCTGAAGAGAATCATTGAACAAGAATTATTGGTTCCCAGTTTGTCAGTGGTCGCGTGAAGAATCTTGTAGTCTTCATCCGAAGATATTTTACCGGATCAACCTTACATAAGCGCATTCTGTACGTGTTTCTCGGGGCTGCCGGAGGTTATGCGTACTACCATTTCATCGGCTGTAGCTCGGGCGCATGTCCGATCTCAAGCGATCCCTGGATTAGCACGTTCTACGGAATGGCAATGGGGTACATCCTGGCGATCGGAAAATATGAAAAGAAGAGCGACGAGCATTAAGAAGTACTCGCCGCTCTGTACAAAAGTTTTTCAGAATACGAAGGTCATTCCCGCACCGCTCGCACCCATTAGAAACGGGGGTACTTTCTCCACGACTATGCGATTGTCACGCAGGTCTTTCGGATTGATTCCCTTGTTCTCGATGGCAAGCTCGCAGAAAACGACTTTACCTTTCTGGTCCATGATAGTATTGAATAGGTCAACAGGATTCGGCATTCCTTTCGGCGTGCCGATCTTTTCGAGTTCACCTTTGACCAGCGCTTGTGCACCAGCCGGACAGAAAAACATGTGCACCTCATAGTCGAGTGCAATGCCGGATGAGGCAAAAATCAACGCCGGCATGATATTGCTCGGTGCTGAACCGTTGCATACGACGATCATCTTCTCAGCCATTTTAGGATCTCCTTTGATTTTGTGTTTAAGCTTTGGTTCGATTTCACATTCTCAACCATCCACTTTCATTCCTTCACTTCAGCCACGACAGGTTCCGTTTCAGGGACGGGCCTGAGAGCCTGAACGTAAAGAGCTATTGTTCTATAAATGATATGTGCAAACTTTGTGAAAGGCAGAAGTATAAGCAGCTCTCCGACAGCAACCAAATGAGCAATAAGCATCCAGTAACTCCATACGTGCGGCTCCGGCAGATAAACAGCGATCTCCAGCGCGAATCCCGTAACCGCAGACAGCCACAAGAGCGCGAGAAAAGACCAGTCACTCACTGTTGAATGTCGATATGAGTCGTCGCCTTTTAACAGTCGCTTGATAATGATCCCTGTTACACCGTACACAAGCATGAGCCCTGCGAGCGTTCCGAGCAGTCGGACAGGATACCAGATAGGCACCCATGTTCCCGTCGGCTTAATTCCCATGAGTGCAAGGAGAAAATCCATTGCCGTCGCGAGGAACAATCCCATGAATCCCCACAGCATCGACGCGTGCAGAAACCATTTCTGAGAATACCACCGCTGAGTTCTCGAATAGGACTCGCAATCTTGTCGATATCTCTCCTGCATGAAAACTTCTTTGATCGTTTCAATGACAGCGGACTTATGATCTACGCGGAGGTCTTCAGGAATTGCGATGCTCTTTCTGATGCTGGAAATCATGCTGATACTTCCGCCCACAGCTATCATGATGACGACAAGCCCGGCGATTACCCCGACATCATGTATCACCTCGGAGGGAATGAAGTCGAACAGTCGAAGCGATTGAGTCGGCATTGGACCATGGAAAGAGTAAATGAAAGTTCCGAGCACCGCCGCCAGTAGAAGAAGAAACAGAACGTTAAATAACGGTGAGGTGTACATCAGGCTGGCCAATCTGAGTCGATCATACCCCGCAATTGCAAATCGTCTCGCTGCCGCCATGAATTCTCCCGGATCAGCCTGTCGCGGACATGTTGCCGTGCACTCACCGCATGAATAGCAGAGCCAAAGTTCTTTGCTTCCGAGAAGCTTATCCTTCATTCCGAGCTGACCGTAGCGGATCATCCTGCGCGGGAAGTTGTCTTCGTCCGAAGAGAGAGGACACACAGCAGTACAGTTGCCGCAATTAAAGCATGACTCGATATTCACCGCTCCATATTCTCGAAGCTGGGAAAGGAAGCTCGGATCCGCTCGATAACTCACGATTTCGCCTCCTTGCTTAATGAGTAGATGAAATAGTCCCCCGATTCGTCGGTTCCCGATTCCACAACAAGTCCGTATTTCTTCATTGATGCCACATGCCATAAGACCTCGTGCGCAGGTAAACCAGTCTGTTGGGCTAATTGAGGCACTGTTCGAGGACCATCCTGCATTGCTTTCTCAAGGAGTTTACGCGCGGCTTGCTGCTTCTTCAACAGTTCCTGAGCACTCTCCACAGTGGTGGAGTATTCCTTCCGGAGCTCCAGGAGCATCCGCGTGCGCTCGCGCGCTTCCTGCTTCTTGTCGACAGTCATGCGATATCCTCCAATGATGGCACATCAGCAGCAATGGCTTGCACCATGGCTTCATATTCGTCAAGCTGCCATCCCTGGACATCGATAGCTCTGTTCGGACAGGCACTGACACACACTCCGCAGCCGTTGCAGTTCGCTTCTGTCACCACAGCCCGCTGAGTTGATTTACCGGCAACGTTGACTGTTTCAAGGTGGATGGCGCCTTCCTGCGGACATAATCGGACGCACTCTCCGCTGCCCTCGCAAAGATTCGGATCCACTCGCGCTACGTAAGGCTCAAGTTCAACTTCTCCGCGGCACAAGAGAATGCTGACCTTTGAAGCCGCAGCCTCTGCAGCTGCGCAACTCTCCAGAACGTTCATGGGTGCCTGTGCCGTGCCAGCTAATACAACGCCCGGAACCGCCGTCTCGACGGGCCTTAGTTTGGGATGCACCTCAAGAAGGAACCGATCGCTCCCCGGAGCAACTTTGAACATGCTCATCAAATCCTGAATGGGACTCGGCATCATACCAACGGAAAGGACAACCAAATCCACGGGCAGTTGGACCTCTTCTCCCCATGTCAGATGGTCTTTTACTTTCACCAGGAGGGGAAATTGGTCGCCTTCTTCAGCATGGACAACCTCGGGCACTTCCTCGGCAAAGTAGCGAAGGAACGTAACGCGGTTCTTCGAGGCTCTCAAATAATAATCTTCATGACCGCGGCCGTAAGCGCGGATGTCCTGATAGACATCGTACACATTTACATTGGGGAATTTCTCACGGATTTCATTTGCAGCTGCCAGCGTGGCAGTACAGCAAACCCGCGAGCAATAGTCGTTCACTTTGCCGTCGGACTGAGGCTTGTGCACGCCTTCGACCTGTCGGCTCCCTACGCAATGGATCATCGCGACGCTGCGGACAGCATGGTTGTTCCACATTAGCTCGTGGTCGGTATGGTTTGACAGGATGCTTTCGAGTTTAGGCAGCGTGATAACTTCGGGATAAATTCCGTAGCCAAGCTCGCCCTGGTATGGATCGTACGGTTCGAAACCAGTCGCAATGACGATTGCGCCAATTTTTAAGTCGGTCTCGGTGGATTGTTTTCGAATTCTTACCTCGAAATTTCCGACATATCCTTTCGAGGAGATCACTTCCGTTTCTGTCATCACTTCGATTTTCTTCTCAGCCATCACATCGGCGATGAGACGGTTCACAACTTTGCGGGCATCTTCATCTGTCGGGAAAAGCCGATTCCACTGCATGACGTGTCCGCCGAGGGAGTTGCTTTTCTCGATGAGCGTCACTCTCAATCCGCCGCGAGCAATCGAAAGGGCAGCACGCAATCCCGCCACTCCGCCGCCGATGACGAGGACGTGTTTCTCGGCATCGAGACGAATTGACTCGAGCGGTCGCATCTTGCTTGCTTTCGCAACGCCTGCAGACATCATCCTCACAGCCTTTTCTGTTGCTTCAAGCGGACAATCATGGTGCACCCAACTGTCCTGCTCTCGTAACCCGATGTGATAATAGAAGTACGGATTCAATCCTGCACGCTGGACTGTCTTTCGAAAAGTCTGCTCGTGAAGGAAAATGGAGCACGCTCCCACGACGACACGATTGACGCCGTTCTCCCTGATGTCCTCGGTGATAAGCTTCTGGCCAATATCTGAGCACATAAACTGACAGCGCCGTGACACAGCCACGTTCGGAAGTCTTGGTAGAGCTTCTGCAACTTTCTGACAGTTCACCGTATCGCTGATGTTCCCGCCGCAGTCACAAATGTAAACGCCGATCCTCGGCTCCACTCCCTCCATTTCCCTCTTCTCAGGATTATCAGACATTGGCAAGACTCCCTGAGATTACCTTTTCCGAGAAGTTGGCTTCGATAAAGGCGGCGGCTTCTGCCGCTGCAGCACCAGCTGTCATGATGCTATCCACGATATCCATCGGGCCAGTCGCTGTTCCAGCAGCGAAAACGCCAGACTGCGGGGTGACGGTGGGTGCAATGTTGCAATCGGGGATTTCAACAAAACAATCATAGGCCGGGGCGACGCCGAATATTTTTTCCGCATTCGAGCCCGGCAGCATGCCAACTGAAAGAACGACAAGATCGTGCCTTCGTTCGATCAGGTGCGAATTGTCATCGATCATCTCCACGCGGACGACGAGACTCTGGTCAGAGTCTTCGGATATCCTGGCCACCTTTGCCTTCACAAACTCAATTCCCATAGCCTTCGCGCTCTGGTAAAACTGCTCGTATCCCTTTCCGAACGTACGGATATCCATGTAATAGATCGTGATGTCTGCCATCGGAAGTGTTCCTGAGAGAAGCATCGCCTGTTTGATTGCGTACATGCAGCATACCCGGGAACAATATGGTACACCAAGAGTCTGATCTCTCGACCCGGCACATTGAACATAAGCGATGGAGGATGGTTGTTTCCCATCAGAAGGACGCACCACATGCCCGTACGGCCCTGTCGGAGACAGGAGCCGTTCCATCATGAGTCCATCGATCACATTTCTGAATTTTCCCGAGCCATATTCCTTTTTGGCATTCCGCGGAGTTGTCTCATAGCCTGTAGCGAGTATGATTGTCTTCGCTTCGACCTCTATCTCTTCAGGCTTTTGGTGAAAGTCGATGACGTTCGGCGCACAAGCAGGAATGCACTTGCCACAAAACACACAATGATCGATATCGATGACCGCTTTTTGCGGAACCGCAGTTGCGAACGGCACGTAAATGACACGACGACCGATGCGACCGAATTCGTTCTCGTTATCCGGCAATTCAAGCGGACAAACCAGCTCACAAGCTCTGCAGCCCGTGCAATCATCCTCATTCACGTAACGCGGCTTCTTAGTTATTTGCACAGCGAACGTATCGCCGTTGCGAGCGACAGACCTCACCTCGCAGTATGTCAATAGTTCAATGTTGTCATGATGAGCAACTGCCGACATCTTGGGAGTAGTGATGCAGCTGCAGCAGTCGAGAGTTGGAAAGACTTTGCTCAGGCCGATCATTTTTCCGCCGACACTCGGATTCTTTTCGACCAGTGCGACTTTGTAGCCTTGATCGGCGAGATCAAGAGCCGACTGCATGCCGGCGATTCCCCCTCCAACTACGAGCGTATCAACATTCAATTTGTTTGTCGTCATTTAACTTTGTCTATTCTGTCAGCTGCTTTGTTTCCTTGTTCGTGCGCACGACCGGTCCAATCTCACCGAGTAACACGTTCATTTTTTGAATCTCGTTGAGGAACGGTCGTACACAGACGGTGCAGATAGCCGCCAGTCTCAACCGGCGGGTATCCATCCCTCGCTCTTTCATCTTGGCGTACGTCTCATTGATTATTTCTGCCGTCCGTTCCGACTCACCTTTATAAGGACTGTCGGTACCGCTGTACATTACGATTACAGCATCGAAACCTTGCTCTAACGAATTCAGGTAGAACTGAGGCGGGAAAATTGCCGAGGTTCTTATAGGAAGTATAAACGTGTTCGGCGAGTAATCGAGGTGAGATTGCCCAGCGGAGTCCGCACCCCGATAGCCGCCCGACAGCGTCGCGAGCAATAGGATCTTGCAATTATTTTTTGTTGTACTTGCTGCCATACGACATCACATAGTTCACCATTATAGATAAATCAGCCCCGCTTGTATTCACTACTTTTTCCTGCGAACGAAGAGACGGTCGTAGCCGTCGGCGGAAACAACTCCGAGAAATTCATGGCCGACTTTCTGGCACCAGGCTGGCATATCTTTCTTGGTGTTCGGATCGCCCGACCATATCTCGAGCACTTCTCCAACTTTGACTGTGCCGATGCTCTTCTTGGCTTCGAGCAGCGGGCCAGGACATGCCATGGCACGGGCGTCTGCCACCTTGTCAGCTTTCATTGTGTTAAGATCGATAGTTGTTGACATACAAATTCTCCTCTATACAAAATTTGGTTACGTTGATTCGCTGCTATTCTCGACCGAATGCCATTGGATCCAATTCGCGAATTCAGCTCTCATGTTCTCCGGGAGGCTTGCAAGGACCTCTGTTGCAAGGTCTTTCGAGCTGGACAACAACCTTTCCGACATTCCGCGTCCAAGGTCGGTGAGTACGACTTGCTCCTTGCGCCTGTCGGAGGAATGCAAGGCAATTTCGATGTATTTCATTTTCTGGAGCTTGGATAGAATCTTAGAGGTGGAGGTGCAGGAAAGATCTACGATGGAGCTTAATTCGCTGACGGATTTCAACTCCTGCAAGTACAGGATCAATAGGCAAATGATTTCATTTGTGGACAAGCCCGTCCCACTGGCAAGTCTCTTTTGAAACCGACGGCATGCAAGAGCTAACCGAAGCATACTTGTGCCGGATGCGTAGTCTTTCGTCATTCTTGTCCTTCCATCAGGGACAAGATTGACAATTATTGTACCCGGACAAATATTGCTTAAGCTTAAGGAATTTTAGCCCTATCTGGCTCTAATGTGATGAATTACTCAACGGCTGCATTGCAAAACTAAGATGAAAGCAATGTACAACTGTGTCAGTGTGCAGGCTTACCCCCGATCCAGCGATAAGATCACGATCAGTTCTGCGCGTCTATCTTCACTCTTATTTTGGTCCCGTCAGGTATTGGACTATGAAGATAAGATTTACTATTCTTTCCAGTTTTTCCCTCAAGGACGGCAATGTGGCTTGAGCAGGGTCGGTTTTTCACCTCGCTGAGAACGTTCAATGGGACTTTCTCCAGAAGTCCCAGGATCCCGCTCGCCTTCACAAACGATTTGAAATTTCTATAGTGGAGCGAGCCAGCAGCCCATTCGACGATACGGTTGAGGATGGCGCAATAATTCTTCGGTTCGGGAACGAGGTAATCGATTATGATAATTTTGTCCGCGATCCTTGAAAGGCCCCATAATAGCACGTCCCTTTCCTCCTCTGCAATCTCATGTAGCATGTAAGACACGACCGCGAAGTCGTATTGAGCGGCTGTGTGTTGAAGAAATGTCAGTGCGTCAATATGCCTAATGAAAAGTTTTTCGGGAGCGACATCTTTGAGTTTGCGTTTCGCTATTGCGATGTTCTCTGCTGAAGGGTCTATGATTTCGATTCTCTCGCAGATGTTCAGTATTTGAGAAGCCATCCTTCCCGTACCGCAGCCGACATCGAGGACCGTTGAGCCTTTGATCAAGATTTTCTTGACTAGCGCAAAGACTTCATCCTGATGCGGAGCAACAAACAAATCGTAAAATAGGCCGTCGTACCAATGACTTATGTTCTCTTCCATGTTATCAGACCTCCTTTTTCACAGGTAAATCTCCATCGCTTTCTTATCCATCTTGCCAGTTTGCAAGTCCATCAAGACACAACTCTGTTCGGCAGTTGCAATAACGAGATCATTTCTTTGAAATAAATATTTCAAATTCATTATTCCATGAGCGATCGACTCGACCCAAATAATTCCTTTAAGACTGTCGGTCAACTTCAACGGGTTTTTGTAACGAATCTGCGTAAAGGTGACGACAGGGTACAGATTTCTTTTCAATAAATCACACACCGGACAACTCGACGCAAACAATTTGCAGCGTAAATCTTCGAGCCACCTGACATAGACGATGTTGTTTGCATGATTGGCAGCATCGATGTCATAGGTACTGACTTCGAATTCTAACTCGGTCCTTAAAGATGGCATAATGCTCCGTGGTTCATGGTAGTAGAATTGCTGCCGCCACAACAGTCGTCCATAATCCAGTCCTATCCCCCTCGGCCGTCTGAGTTACGTTGAAAGTTCGGACAATTTTCTCCGACATTTTGAAAACCTGCTCGCGCTCGTTCCAGTCAGTGTTCGGTTCGAATTCGACTCCGAGTGTGGTTGCAAGCATTTGCGCAGCGAGGTCCTCGGCGTAATCACCAGCCGATTTCTCATTGACGCCGAACGCGTGGTGTTCGGACAGATAACCATATTGGTTGGATTCGGCAGGAATTGCGGCTCCTATAGATGCTGCCACGAGGCGGTTCGGTTCGTTCGTCGCGCTGCGTGCCATGACGGTGAAGGTGATCTGGCCGCTTTGTATTTCCTTCAGTCCATCCGCCAGGGTGATCCTTTTACAACAGGGAGGGAATATGCTACTGACTGAGACAAGGTTGCACTTTTCGATTCCGGCATCCCTAAGGGCGAGCTCAAATGAACTTAGATAATCCTTGTGTTTTCCGACACCTTTTGTGAAAAATATTCTCGATGGCACAAACATACGCTTACTTGTTCTCTTTCTTTTCTAATGCCAGCTTGTAGTGTTCAGATCCCTCACGCATGAGTACCTTCCCGCAATTCGGGCATTTTTCTTCCATGCATGGTCCTCCGCGCTCGTGAGGTTTTCTGTAGCCGCACTTCAGGCAGACACAATATCCACCCGCTCCCATTCTTCCTTTACGTTCGTGACTCATCATCTATTCCTTTCATTTCATTTGTTCACGTAAATCATAATCAAAGACCTTGGAGCGCCCTGTAATCTTCTCATCGGATAAAGATATAACTGGGTATCGGGTAACGACCTCTCCTCTTTTTATCTTTGAAAGATTTGGTTTAAGGATCTGTCGCTTCAAAATCGACACTCGGTCGGTGATGAATCTCTGATGCAAATGATCGTACTCGTGCTGGAATACCCGTCCCATAGTTCCACTATACTCGGCTTCCACGGCTTGGAAAGTCCCATCCATAAATCGAGCTATGATGGATTCGGGCCTGGTAACTTCCACACTGATTCCAGGGATGCTCAAGCAACCTTCCTCCAGCGTTTCAACTTCATCGCTCGATGACAGAATTGTTGGGTTGATGACGACGAGAGGACTTTCATCTTCATGTCCTTCCATTCCGGAAGTGTCCATTACGAAAAGAGAAACCCTGAGTCCCACTTGTGTCGCAGAAAGTCCAACACCGTCCGCACCGCGTAGTGTCTCAAACATGTTTCTGATGAGACCGACAAGCTTATCATCGAAAGTGTCGATTTTCTTAGCGGGGCTATCCCAGATCCTCGTTCCATACAGGTATATAGGCAATATCATGGTCCGTCACTCTTGCCGATTCTCAGGAGTGATGCTCATGACCCGCGCACTCTTCAAACCCGCTCAACTTGCCTTCAGCGAAAAGTCTCACCGCTTCATCAAATAAGAGCCCGGGCGCCGTAATGACTTCGATGCCTGACTCCTGAAAGCCCACAACGGCTTTCCGTCCCATTCCACCTGCGATGATAGTGCCGACGTTGAATTGCTTGACATAGGCGGGGAGCTGGCATGCACCGCCATGTTCGCCGTTCAAAGGATTGAAATAGGATTCCCGCTTAACAACTTTATTCTCTGAGTCCAGCTCACAAATATTGAACTTGGCACAATGCCCAAAGTGTTGAGCTACCCGCTCCTCGGAGCCCGATTCTTCAATTGCCACTGCTAGTCTTCGATTCATTCGTACTTCCTTTTGTTACTCAGTCAGATATAAGCTCAACCTCCGTGCCATAAATTTCGCCATTCTCGCCTTGAAATAAGCGATTTTAGCTTTTATCCTTTGCAGTATTGCAATATCCATTGCAATGATTGCGTGACTGCAATTAAATTGAAATGCCAACCTGAGCAGCGGCAAAGTAATAGACATACAGGGATAACTGACATGAAAGAAGTAATCAACATCATCGATAAGAGCAGGGAGAACATGGTCATCCCCGATGGGATAGCCGTCATCGGACAAGGCCGCAAGATAATGGTATTCAACGAGGCGGCCTCCAGGATCACGGGGTATGGCGAAGAGGAAATTGTCGGCAAACAATGTGATATTTTATTCCGAAACAGCGCGCATGAAGTGGAACTCATCTCACGTTCCCTCATAGAAGGTACGGGATTATCCAACTTGTCGATCAACATCACCGACAAGAGGGGTCAATTCAAGAATGTGCTGGCGTCAATCACCCCGATAGGTAAATCTGGAGAAGTCACAAGCGTTGTCTTCGTCTTCCGCGATACAAAGGAGATGCTCACACTTCATGAAGAACTTGAGACTAAAACCCTTGAGCTAATCGATCAGCGTAACAGGCTCAACGCAATCTTTAACAGCAACATTGAGGGCACATTCACGATAGATAACGATTGGAATGTGACTTCCTTCAACAATTCGGCAGAGAAAATAACAGGCTACAGAAGAAGCGAAGCTATCGGAAGGAAATGCTGGGAAATATTTAAATCACCTCTGTGTCGAAACGGATGTCACATGGAACAGACGATAATGAAAGGAAGGCCGACGATAGGAAATGATCTCGAGATAACGAAAAAGGATGGGATGCCTGTACCAATAAGGGTAAACTCCGCGATCTTACTGAACAACAAGCAGGAGAGAATCGGTGCAGTCGAGACCTTCATCGACATTTCCGAGCTAAAAAATCTGTCGGATCATTTGAAAGAAAAGTTCAGATATGAGAACATCATTGGCAAGAACAAAGAGATAGAACGGGTCTTCAGTCTGCTGGACAGCGTCTCGCAAACGGACTCGACGGTTTTGATTACAGGCGAAAGCGGAACAGGGAAAGAGCTTGTTGCCAGGGCAATCCATCTCAATAGCCCAAGACGAAACGGAACGTTCGTAGCACTGAACTGCAGCGCGTTCGTGGAATCGCTCATCGAAAGCGAGTTGTTCGGTCACGAGAAGGGTTCATTCACCGGCGCGATCAAAACGAAGATCGGGAAATTCGAGCTTGCACAAGATGGCACACTCTTCCTGGACGAAATCGGAGATATCTCATTGCCTGTGCAAACGAAACTTCTGCGCGTCCTCGAGACCCGACAGTTTGAGCGGGTCGGAGGCAACAGGACCATAAAGATGAACGCGAGAATCATCGCGGCTACCAACAAATCGCTGCAAGACGAGATAGAAGTCGGCAGATTCAGAGAGGATCTTTTCTACAGGATCAACGTCGTGAACATTCATCTTCCTCCGCTCAGAGAAAGGATGGATGACTTCCCTCTCTTAGTCAGCCACTTCATAACTCATTTCAACGAAAGATTTTCGAGAAATGTGAATCGCTTCTCTCCCGATGCGTTCAAAATACTCGCTGAGTATGACTGGCCTGGAAACGTGCGGGAGCTGGAGAACGTCATCGAGCATTCTTTTGTGCTTTGCGGAAAGGACGTTATCGGATCGGAGTGCGTGCCTGAAAGAATCAAGGTGTCGGATCGAGGAATGCACATCACAAATCCATCCTCTATCAAAGAGGCCGAGACTTCCGTAATCATCACTACCTTGAAGAAACATGGCGGAAGCAGAGTCAAAGCGGCTGCTGAACTCGGCATCCATCCTTCGACGCTGTGGCGAAAGATGAAAAAGTTAGGAATATAACTCACCACATTCATTCATGCACACGCGAAGATAACGTTAATTCGCAACTAGCCGAGATTGTTCAAGGAAAGGCATTGGTGAAACATCCCTTAAAACCTTGAGTTAACCAAGAACATTTCCTCATAAATTTCTGATATCTTTTTGAGAATCGAAGTATCTCGTGCGCAAATGTCATATCATGGTCATGGTACAATTGCATTCCAAATTCAGGTTTTAAAACCTCCTGCACTTTCAGGGATTCATTGCAGCGAGAAGCATGAACTCCGAAGGATAATCAAGAGACAACTGACGAGCCCCCAATTGATGTACCAATAATAAGTTGGTAATCCGGTCAAGCATTGGCAATGTTTGGAGCAGCGTAATTCTTCGGCTCCTAGTTGATATACCATCCTGATTATCGTACGGCCGGTGAGAAAGTTGATCGGATAGAGCGTTTAAGCCACAGCTAGGTTCCCGAAAATTACTAGCCTGACATCCTCAATTCCGAATGAACTTCTCCATTGCATCGAGAGCAGTATTGTCACTTTTAAAATAGTGGATATCATTATACATCAAAAGCGAAGACCGATACTGGCTCAATTTGGCCTCAGGTAGCTCAGTTTGAAATAAACAAAAAAGGAGGAAACATCGGGGAGATGCTCCCTCCTACAGATGTCAGGGGGTTGATAAATTATAATCCATTGGGGGTTCATTGTCAAATAATGGTTCAGCCCAAAGTTGTTCAAGGAATTCTTGCGCCAAACCATAGAATCTCTTAGATTGGACGTTGCTCTCCCAGAATTTGTGAGAGTCTTCCCATTTCACAACCCCGACAGTCGTTCCTGTCGGGGTTTTTGTTGAAAACTAAGCCGCTTTCCTCTCTCAATTATGAAATGTTAGGAACCCTTTCCAACTAATCAAATGCTTACTGATTCCCGCCCGCATTGCCGGAGTAACTCTTATGGTCTCATGGATGCCAATAAAATTGTAAGGGAAGAAGTGGATAGCGATGGCCGCGTAAGATGCCTCAAGCTCTTGGAAAAACCATCGGTGAGCCTTGTAAAGCATCTCATCTGCATTCTCATTATAGGGTTTTGACATTCAATGTGATTGTCCTGCGCCCAATTGATGCACCAACGCTGATTTAGGCTTCCGGTGAGCCATTCAAGCTAAGTCGAATAAAATGATTCCGGATTTGGATTCATGTAGCGAAGCGAATTGTGCGGTCTCATCGAGTAGTACTGTACCCGGCGATCTTAAGCAATTACTTTTGCTTACGGGACTGTATCAAACATTTCTCAAATACGTAACTCGTTTTTGCGCAAGATTATTGGACGCGTATTTGTTGACAGGAGCGCGTGATGAAGAGATGACCAAGGTTAAAAGGGAGTTTGTCCATTGGGACAAGGAGACCATGAATCTGCCTCCAGATATAACAAAGACTGACATGGAGCGCATCATCCCTCTACCCGGGAGATTATTGGAGCATTTCAAAGTGCTGAAACAAAAATGCCATGCTCGCCCTTTCCTTCCGGACCGGTCTACGATAACTCAACATTGGCAACCTATGCGTGAGGGAGGTAAGTATGGTGGCAAGGATCATAAAGGAACTGACATCATGGGTACTCTTTACGATTTAAGAAAGACGGCGGAAACAGAGTTAAAGAATATTGGTCTCAATCAGGACTATATGGATATTCTATTAGGACACAAGCGTCGCAACATCCCCAAAGATCACTACACCAACTACAAAAGAGATCTCCCTGTCGTCAAAGCCGCTTTAGAAAATTCTCAGCATTATATTTTCCAATTGAAACCGATGAATCTGAACTCTTCATTAATACCGAGAAAGATTAGGTGTACCATGAACCAATCAGAAATGTGCTCAAAAAACTGGGTACTTTTGTTTCGAAAGAGTCTGATTTATAGCATCGGCGTGTCATCAGAATCTCCAAGTATGCAAGGTTTTCCCTTTTTTGCATAATTCGGAGCAGACTACGGATCTGAGGGTTGGGGGTTCGAATCCCTCCAGGCGCACGGAGTTTATGTTTCTGGAATAGTTTCTGTCAGGATGGGGCACTTATGAATCAATCTTTCTTGCAAGCGATGATTCCGAACGATTCGGAAAAAAGCTCGCAGTTAGAAAATCTTCAGAACACCCACTCCGAGATCCTGTCTCTTAGAAATCGGAGATACAGGAGCAAGCCGGGCAGGTACTTGTTTAGACGAACCTTCACTTGTGTCCTGTCGTGTCGAACAAGGAGGGAGCAAAGTTAATGGATGTAATCTGAGTGATCGGAATTCTGCGCACCTCACCATTCACCTGGAACCGGATAGTGTCTGCATCAGCGCCTTCGAAGATGCCCAATAAACTTGTTCCGTTGGCAAGAATAGCTATGTCCAAGCTATCAGCCGGAGCATTCGACGGCGTGCCAACTGGCTTTGGCACTACCTCATAAACGTTCTGGCCGGGAATGTATTGATAGTACACTCCGCCGTAATAGTAATAAGGGATGGCGCCTATGCTGAAGTTGATGAATCCAAACGGAAGGACTCTTATCCTCGCTCCAATGGGAGCCGGGATCATCACATAGCCGCGTCTACCACCTCTATAAAAAAATCCGTCGCCGTAAAAATATCTGCGTCCACCCACAAAAACCGGATAATGAGCGCGCGGGAGCACGGTAACGGCAGTGCCTCCCCCTCTTCCGGTGTAGACACGCCTTCTCTGCGCACTCGCGTCAGAGGCAACGAAAATAGATACCAGCAATATCATCGCCGACAATACCACAATTTTGCGCGGGTAAGCTTGAGTAGTTTTCATAACTTTAATTCCCATCCTCACATTATAAGCAAAACTTCTTCTTGCGAGAATAAACTGTTTTCTAATATTTGACTCAGCAACATTGCCGACAGTTTAATCTGAAGGTGTTACGAAAAGTTCGCCGGCCCCGACTTTACCGGGAGTGGACTGAAGGACCCCTTAGACGATGAAGAAGAAATATCTCAAGTGAGATTTCTCCGGCCATTCTTCGCGATAAGACCGAGACACCTTCGTTCGAGATGGGATGCTACTAGGGCACTATGGCTTCTTCCGAATCGAGATCCGGTCTGCCGCTCAATAGTGACTCAGGTTACTGAAATCGGATCACAATAAACTGCTTCTTCGTAAGAAGCTATTTTTTGCCCGGACCGTTGCTGCGACTGTTTTGTTTTCGGAGGTGCTTCCGTCGTTTCAATCCGTAATACCTGCGCGCCTGGATAACCCTTCTTAATCAGTTCGAGCATTTCACCTAATTTCAAGCAATCAGATGACACAACACGTTCATGATTGTAAAACAAGAAGCAGATCCTCATCGCTCAACTATTCCTTTAAGTCTCATTTCGCTTCGAATCCACGGATGAAATAATTCTTTCATTTCGCAGAGTCCGGCAGTTCGACAAATTTAATATCGCGGCGGATTTTCTTATCGAGGAACGCTCAACCCAAATTGATAAGCCCGATTTATCCAGATGCTCTTCACTGGCCGCAACTATAGTGCCGAATGCGCATCTTTGCAATGCTGATCCTTTTCTCGGAAACGGCGATTTTATCGCCATCTTAATCAGAAAATTTTTCCGCAGCGTGGAATAATTACAATAAGGTAAGTCTGAAGTGAGATAAACGAAACAAGGTTGCAAAACCGCGCCTGCCGCCATCGCGAGGGATGAAATGAACGGCACCGAACACATCACGACTTCTTCATGGTCTCTGAATGTGCCGTCCTAAGCAAGGATTGTATTTAACACTTCTTCTTTGTAGACTTTATTCACATCACCGAACGGCCGCCGTTGTTGTTTGCATTCCACTGAAAAGATGAAAGGCAACGGGAAGGCGGGTTTGCGGAGGATCTCTATGACTAATCACATGGCGACTACTCGGTGCAGCTGGCTTATTTACTAAATCACAACAAGGAGCATCTCTATGAAAAAACTCATGTTTATCGCCGTATTGTCACTATTTGGTTTTATTCCATCATATGCTCAGCAGGATGCTGAGGGGTGCAAAGATCATCCGCTCCTGAGCAGGCTTCCTGGCTTTTCGATAGAAGAATGCAAAAGGAGCTATGACCAGGCTGAGTTTTACGATGCGCAGGGCGAACCCGTTCAGTATGAAGGCAATCTCACCGTTATCAAATACAATAACGTGGGGAGCCCGAGCGATCCCCCCAGCATGTTCCAGATATTGAGAAACTACGAGAATGCGATAAAAAAAATCGGCGGTACAAAAGTTTTTAATGACAACATAACCGGCTGTTTCGTCTTTAAAAAGGACTCGTTGGAATATAAAATCAAGGTGTGCTGTTACGGAACCTACAGCGACCATGATATCGTCTATGAGCTGGATGTACTTGAGATGGCTGCAATGAAACAAGAGATCGTGGCAAACGACATCCTGGAAGCCCTTAATAATAACGGGCACATCGCATTGAACATTCTTTTCGATACCGGTAAATCGACGATCAAGCCGGAATCCCAGTCCATCGTGGATGAGATATACAAGACTCTCAACGAGAATCCTGGCCTAAAGGTGAGCATCGAAGGCCATACGGATAATGTCGGAGATCCCGCGCTAAACAAGAAGCTTTCGGAAGACCGGGCAAGCGCAGTGATGAATGCATTGATAGCAAAGGGGATCGACAAATCGAGGTTGCTCTCCGCCGGTTGGGGAGATACGAAACCGATTGCCGACAACAGTACTGATGATGGAAGAGCTAAAAACAGACGCGTCGAGATAGTGAAAAAGTAGGTTCGCAATCTTCATGCAAAGGTTTCTGCATGATAGAAAATTCTGAGCAACGGGATGAATGGAGTAGGAATTTAAGTCAGAAGATTATTTCTACCGGCCGGGATGCGTGGTTGCTTTACTTTCACTGAGAATTGCCGTCGTGTAGACTTTTGTTTCTACGGTAAATCATGCAATCGGTGCGGCCAC